>JACMLR010000217.1 GCA_014379515.1 Chitinophagaceae bacterium | reverse complement strand
TCAATGGAGGCAGCCGGAACTTTCTTTGGAGTTGGAGGCTGTTTTGGGTCGGGTAGTAATTCTGCAATCCTTGGATCGATAATTTCAAAAGTCCGGGAATCCACTATCGTCTTCTTTCCATTCCAACCCAAATTAAATAATGCAAAAAGGATTACAACTCCCAGCATTACGGATATCCCGGTTTTTAATCGTCGGTTGTAATCGCGACGTAATGCATAGGCTCCATATTCTTTATTACGGTTCTCAAAAATGATATCAAGCACATTGGCTTCTAGTATATTTTCCGGTTTCATCTTACTGGTTTTAGTTTGTTAGAATTGTGTGAGATGAAACTTGCGCAAGTTCAGGATTAAGATGCACCAGCGGAAGGAATCCATAAGCTGAACCATTGAAGCGCTTATCTTTGCGGGCATGAAAATTTTGATGGTCTGCCTCGGCAATATCTGCCGTAGCCCGCTGGCAGAAGGTATCTTAAAACATAAGGCAAAATTGGCCGGATTGAACTGGACAATTGATAGCGCCGGTACAAATGGTTATCATACTGGCGAAGCCCCCCATCACCTGTCGCAGAAAGTAGCTTCATTAAATGGTATCAGCATCTGTGATCAGCGTTCGCGAAGATTTGTTGCAACAGATCTCACTAACTATGATAAAATATATGCGATGGCGCCGGATGTGGTTGATGAAATGAAACGCATTGCACGACATTCATTTGATCCCTCAAAAGTGGAACTTCTAATGAATGAGCTTTATCCCGGTCGCAATATGGAAGTTCCTGACCCGTGGTATGGAACTGAGCCGGGTTATCACGATGTATATAAACTGCTCGACGAAGCATGTGAAGCGATCATTGCAAAATACAAAACACAAACATTCAGCATCACGGCCTCACAGAACAATAATTAATCCTCCCCTTCTAACTCTATCTCATTTATGGCAAAAGTTACTGTTTCATTACCCCAGGGCACGAGGGATTTCGGACCGGATGTTGTTCGGAAACGTTCATATATTATCAACATCATTAAAGATGTGTTCGAACGCTACGGCTTTCAACCGCTTGAAACTCCTGCAATGGAAAACCTTGAAACATTGACGGGCAAGTATGGAGAAGAAGGCGATAAATTAATATTTAAAATTCTCAATAACGGGCTCAACGATCCAAAAAATATCGACAAAGCAAAATCAGGTTTTGAAAAATTATTACAAGGTAAATCAGATCCACAATTAACTGAACGTGCCCTTCGCTATGACCTCACCATTCCTTTTGCACGATATGTGGCGATGAATTACAGTCAACTTAATTTTCCATTTAAACGATACCAGGTACAACCGGTTTGGCGTGCAGACCGCCCGCAAAAAGGACGATACCGGGAATTTTATCAGTGCGATGCCGATGTTGTTGGAAGTAAATCTTTATTGAACGAGGTGGAATTAGCAAGTATCTACCACGAAGTGTTTACGCGCCTTCAACTCACAGGTTTTTCAATCCGAATCAATTCAAGAAAATTACTTGTTGCATTGGCAGAACTTTGCGGCGGGGTTGAGCTGTTAACCTCAATCACTGTGGCGATCGACAAATTGGATAAGATTGGGCTGGATAAAGTGAAAGAAGAATTATCGTCGCGAGGAGTTGAAGCAACATCGATCGAAAAAATTGCCATTTACCTTCAAATCGCCG
>JACMLR010000216.1 GCA_014379515.1 Chitinophagaceae bacterium | reverse complement strand
GTCGAAACGATATTCTTACAAAAAAGAATATATGACAGGAATCGACGAATGGAACTTATTGTTAACCACCGATGCAACTACCAATAGGGACGGTCCATTTAATGGTAGTACTAATTATCCCGGCACCTGGTTTTTTCGATCTGCAACCGCGCATAACAAAACCGAAATTGTGTTACCAGGCGATCCAACTTTAGCGAATAAACAACCCGCAAAGTCAACAGAAAAAGGTCTTGACAAAAAAATAGCTACCATAAATACTGCAACAGGATTATATGCTTTTAATACTACCAATTTTGATGATGGTTGGACAAGTACCATTCATGAAGATTGGGTCCAGGTTGCTAAAGGCGGGCACAAAGTTTTAATTCATTACCCCAATAAAAAAGCGGATCAATATTCTGCTGATTTATTGGGAGGTCTCAAAAATGCCTGGGATGTTTTAGTCGCACCAAGATATTCATCAGCGCGAAATATGGAATTCAAGCCCATATATGGATGGCAGTCCATTGAGTTCGCAGAATCAGATCTCATTGATATCGCAAGTGGCCAACCCGTTTATGTTGTTTTATTCAAATTCAACTATTCGGGTGGTGGAGGACGTTATCTTGAAATCATTTCGTCAAGTAAACCAGCGTACGAGCAGGAATTTGGTGTATATAAAAAAGAAGGCTCGGGATGGGACAAGCTTTCAGGAATGGCAAACTATAATAAGTTCGCTGTTGCGGCGTCTGACCTCTCAGGCAAATGGTCCAGCGACTATTCAAGTACTGTGCAATATGTGAACGCAGTAACGGGCAATGATGCGGGAATGGACTCGCATGCTTCCAACGAAAATTTTTTATTCGGGGCGGGTAATAGTTATAAGTGGGATCTCGGTGTGGCTAGTGGGAGAGTGGGGGCGATAAAATTTCAAAGCGTCAGGTCGAGCGGCCAGTTTTCACTCAAAGATAACTGGCACCTGACCTTCTCCGACCTGGAAGGTAAACCACGAACCTCCGACGTTCATTTCACTTGCATAAAAGGACAACGTATATTATGGCTCGATGGTAAAAGTTTTGGCAGGGTCGATTAAAAGTTTCAGGGAACAATCGCAATCGCATCAATCTCCATAAGGTAATCAGGGTTGCCTAATGCATCAACAAATGCCATTGTTATTAGCGGTGGTGCTTTCATGTCTTTCATGGCCGACTGAAATACCTGGAATGCTTTGTCCAGCTGTTGTCCTTTGATTACGTAGACATTCCATTTCACGATATTGGCAATTGTTGCGTTGCCTGCAGCAAGCGCAGTTTGAAGATTTTGTAATACCTGCCTTGCCTGTGCTTCCATATCACCTTTGCCAATGATATTGCCGTCTTTATCGACTGCGTTTTGTCCACCAATATAAATTGTTCTCGCTGGGCCATCGACAATGGCAAGTTGAGAGAACGCGGGATTTTTATGTAACCCATCCGGGCTTAAAAGTTCGACCTTGCTTTTTGGTGTTTCCATATTTTTATTTTTTGATTCCTCATTGATACATCCTGAATATGGAAGGACGGTAGGTTGGTAAATTGGGCATGTGCGAATTGCGAATGTGCGAATTCATCCATTCGATCATTTCCTGGATTCCAAATGTGCGAAATATGCAAATGTGCAAAATGCCTTCGGTCGAATATGCAGTTAGGTGACAAGGTAGTTCCAATTAAAAAATTGAATTGGTGCAGATCCCTCAACACGCAAAGGAGTTCATTGAATGAATTTTGCACATTTGCATATTTCGCACATTTGAATTGAAGGAATATCCGATCTAAAGAATTCGCACATTAGTCATTCGCAATTCGCACATGCTCTAATCGTATTCGCATGCTAAACCTCCCCATTTCCCAGTTTCCTCAACATCCTCGCATGTTCCAGTAACGCTTTTCGAAACGTTGGTTGGACCTGGTAGGGAATGCCGTATTCCCGGCAGGTTGATTCCACGATCGGCGAAATCCTGCGATAATGAACGTGACAAATATCAGTGAAGAGATGGTGCTCGATTTGGAAATTAAGTCCACCAACAAACCAGGATAGTAAGCGATTATTTGGAGCGAAATTCGTTGTTGTCATTACTTCATGAATCGCCCAGCTCTCCTCAACCGTAGCTTTTCCATTTACAGTTGCAGGTAAAGGGAATGACGAGGATTCCATGATGTGTGCAGGTTGAAATATGCAGGATAAAAATAAACCCGAAACGAAATGCATCAGTAAAAATCCTCCAAGAACAAAGTACCAGGCAACACCGGAGAAAATAATTGGAAGAGCGAGGATATAAGAGTAGTAGAAAATTTTTGCGAGTGTGATCTTTAACAATGCCTGCCCCAATGTTACTCGTTGATTCGAGAGTAAACCAAGTTTTTTATACCTCATTACACCCAGGTAATCTTTTGCTGTCATCCAGTATAGAGTCATGATCATATAAAAGAACCAGGCATATAGATGCTGAAATTTGTGAAATGGTTTTCTTGGTTGATTGGGGGACAGTCGTATCAGCCCCATTGTATCAATGTCTTCATCAAGCCCCGAGATATTTGTGTAGGTATGGTGTAACACGTTATGTTGTATCCGCCAATTGACGGCGTACCCACCGATCATTTCAAGAACAGATCCTATGAGCGTGTTTACTTTTTTGTTAGCAGAATAGGTACCATGATTTGCATCATGCATTACCGAGGTTCCGATTCCACTTACACCCCAACCCATAATAAACCACATCGCAAAAAATAACCATAGGTTACCAGCCACAAGCCCGGACAGAATCACCAGCAACGGGCCAAAATACAACGTGAGCATTGCAGCCGTTTTAACCCACATCGCAGTATTCGCATATGGGGAAATGTTATTGACTGCGAGATGCTCATTGACACGAGACGTAACAGTCTCAATAAAACTTCCTTCTCCACGTGGAGCAAAACGTACAATCGAAATTCTTTTAGCGGTCTCTTTCATAATCACAATTTCAAACGATCTATCTGTTTAAGTATTTAGCATGCAAAAGTAGGGATCAGCAATGTTAATTTCATACCTCAATGCAATCCTTAAAGGTATTTGTGTGACGACTGGACATGTTTGCACAACGGTTCCAGTTTGCCCGAATTAGATCCCGGTAAAGGCAAACGCGTATTAAAATAGTATTATCATTAAAAAGGTTCAATTTTAGTATAAACATAAGTATGGCGAAACGCAACATTATTGTAATTGGTGCTTCTGCCGGAGGGTTCCAGGCAATAAAAAAATTAGTCGCTGACCTGCCCCCCAGCTTCGATGCTTCTATTTTTATCGTTTGGCATATGGCGGCAAATGTTCGGGGTGTTCTCCCCGAAGTATTAAACAGATTAAAAACGATGCCATCTCGAACTGCGGTCGATCATGAACACATTCGATCTAATTGCATTTATGTAGCACCTCCCGACCGGCATCTTGTTATCGAAGGAAATCACGTCCGGGTTACGCGCGGCCCGAAAGAAAATCGGTTCCGCCCGGCAGTGGATCCGCTGTTTCGTTCGGCTGCGTTGCAATTTGGTGAAAGAGTCATTGGTATTGTTCTTTCCGGGGCGCTTGACGATGGTACCTCTGGCTTATGGACGATAAAACAGCATGGCGGAATGGCAATGGTTCAAGACCCCGATGACGCGGAAATTTCATCAATGCCGGAGAATGCGATAAACAATGTCGATGTGGATGAAATAATTCCGATTGCTCAAATGGCGGAACGGTTGGTTGCATTAGCTGCCTATGACCTGGAAGAAAATAAACAAAATAAATCGGTGGCAGTGGTAGATAAAAACGAACGGACGAGGATCGAAGTAGAAATCGCGTTGGAAAAAGAGGCGTTGAGAAAAGGAGTGCTCAGTTTGGGCGATTTTACCCCTTATACATGCCCGGAGTGTCATGGTGTATTATGTTCAATCAAAGATGGGGCAGTTGAGCGTTTTCGTTGTCACACTGGACATGCCTTTTCTACCGATAGTCTGCTTGCCGCAATCACTGAAAATATTGAAGAAAGCTTATGGAATGCGATTCGGGTACTTGAGGAAAGCGTTCTATTATTAAATCATATGGGAGACCATTTTTCCGAAGTGAATCAGCCGAAAGTAGCGGCGATGTATTTTAAAAAAGCACAAGAAGCGAACGATCGAACTAAAAGGGTCCGCAAATCGGTATTTGCTCATGAGAACCTTAGCGATAACTCGATTCGGGCGGAAGCTGATCCCGGCGGAGAGGAAGCTCGCGCAACCGGTTAAGAGAAATAACGGACAATGGCCAGCTTCGTTTAAATTGCAATGCTTTCTGGTTTGCGAATATTTCAGGATCGAGTCCCTACCATTTGATCAATCAACCACACAGCGCATAACAAATGGAGTCAAAAAATAACGATCAACAAGCATATAATTCTTCCTTTAACAGTCATCAATTTCTAGTTGTAGGGCTTGGGGCCTCTGCAGGCGGAATACAGGCGTTAAAAGAATTTTTCGAAAATGTAACGGTTGATTCAGGTATGGCATATGTGGTAATCCTCCATCTTTCACCTGATCACGACAGTAAACTTGCGCAAGTTTTGCAAATGGCTGCCAAAATTCCGGTTACACAGGTCACGGAAAAACAAGTAATTGAACCCGACCATGTTTATGTAGTTCCACCGAACAGACATTTGACAATGCGTAAAGGCATCCTTGAGGTGCACCCCAATCTGAAAATCGAAGACCGTCGCGCACCGGTTGACATTTTTTTTAGAACATTGGCTGTTTCCTATGAAGAACGTGCAGTATGTGTCATTTTATCTGGTACCGGTGCCAATGGGTCAATGGGTTTAAAACGCATTAAAGAATTGGGTGGTGTCGCATTTGTTCAAAATCCAAAAGAAGCGGAATTTAATGAAATGCCCCGCAATTCTATCGCAACAGAATTGGTTGATGAAATTCTTCCCGTTGCAGAAATTCCTGCGAAAATTTTAGGGTACAAAGACCGTCTCGATAATATTGAAATTCCCCTTGAGCCTGAACGTCGTCCGGAACAGCAGCAACAGGCGCTGCGCGAAGTTTTCACCCAGTTACGCGCGCGAACAGGTCATGATTTTTCCAATTATAAACGACCAACATTATTAAGAAGAATTGAGCGCCGCATTAATGTCCGCGGCTTAAATGATCTCACCTCATACGCTGAATATGTTGTGGAAAATCCGGATGAAACAACGGCCTTATTAAGGGATTTGTTGATTTCGGTTACAAACTTTTTCCGCGACAAAAAAGCATTTGATGCACTCGAACGCGAAATCATTCCGAAAATCTTCCAGGGAAAAGGGCCGAAAGATGTTGTTCGGGTTTGGATTGCCGGATGTGCTACCGGTGAAGAAGCTTATTCAATCGCAATGCTCTGTGCCGAGCGTATGACTGACGGTATCGATGGACCGAGGGTTCAAATTTTTGCGACAGATATTGATGATATGGCGATTGCGGTGGCAAGAGAAGGTTTGTATTCAATTAACGATGCAGCAGATATTGCACCTGAACGTTTACGCCGCTTCTTCAATAAAGAGAATGACCAGTTTAGAGTTCGTCGGGAAATCAGGGAAATGATGTTATTTGCAAATCATAACTTCCTAAAAGATCCGCCTTTTTCACGCGTCGATTTAATTACGTGCAGAAATGTGTTAATTTATTTAAATCAGAATGCTCAAGAAAGGGTAATGGAAACATTTCACTTTGCGCTTAAACCAGGTGGTTTTCTTTTTCTCGGTTCATCGGAGTCGGTAGAAGGTTCAACTGATCTTTATTCTGCGTACAATCGGGATCACTATCTTTTTCAAAGTCGATTTGTTTCAGCAAAAAAGTATCCCATACCGGAGTCGATTCCGAAATTGCGTTTCGAACAGACCAGGAGCCTTACATCTCCGAATCCGGAACCTTTATCAGCAACAAGAATAACATTTAGCGATCTCCATAACCGTTTGTTGGAACAATACGCTTCACCCTCATTGGTAATTAATGAAGAGCACGATATTGTCCATCTTACAGAACGCGCAGGCAAATATTTGCAGATGTTCGGCGGCGAGCCGTCAAAAAACTTATTGAAATTGGTTCGCCCTGAATTACGATTGGAGCTTCGTACATCGTTATACCAGGTAGCACAACGACGAGCGGCCATGCAAACAAGACCAGTCAAATTAACGATTGATGATCATTCGGAAACCATAGCTATCCACATCCGGCCAGTCATGCGTGACCAGGATCCGATCGGCGGATTTATTTTGATTTTGTTTGAGCGGATGGGTGAGGAAACCGATGTTGCTGATGCAATCCTACAAGCAGAGGAGCCTGTCGCCCGTCAGTTAGAGGAAGAGTTGATTCGGGTAAAAGCTCAATTGCGCAATTCAAATGAACAACATGAAGTGCATGCTGAAGAATTGAAGGCCTCCAACGAAGAGCTGCAGGCAATGAACGAAGAACTTCGATCCTCCGCGGAAGAATTGGAGACAAGCAAAGAGGAATTGCAATCGATCAATGAAGAATTGCGCACCGTTAACCAGGAACTCAAAGTCAAGATAGATGAAACAACGTTGGCGAGTAATAACCTCCAAAATCTTGTCAATTCCGCGGAAATAGGAACGATTTTCCTCGACCGGAGTTTTCGTGTCGCCTTATTTACTCCTGCTGTCAGTAAAATTTTCAATTTATTACCGGCCGATCATGGTCGCCAACTTTCTGATATCACCCATCGGCTTGTTTACACGGACGTATTAGTAGATTCCGCGCGAGTACTGGAAAAATTACACATCATCGAACGAATTGTTACCACAACGGATGGTAACTTATATATGATGCGGATCTTGCCGTATCGAACAGCCGAAGATCACATCGATGGCGTTGTTATAACCTTTGTTGATGTGAATGAACGCGAACAGGCTGAGCTTGCCTTGCGGGAATCACAGCAACACTACGAGTCGTTATTTACCTCGATGGACGAAGGCTATTGTATTGTTCAACTACGGTTTGATGGTGAAAATAAAGAGGTTGATTATGAATACGTGGAGGTGAATCCCGCATTCGAGGCGCAAAATGATATGAAGAATATGATAGGTAAAACGGGGATGGAGCTGGATAAGACCACTGATCCTCAGTGGTTCGAGATTTATGGAAAAGTAGCCGCAACAGGTTTGCCAGTGCGTTTCGAAAATTATTCTCACAAACTTAACCAATGGTTCGAGGTATATGCCTTTCGCATCGGCAAAGCGGAAGATCACAAAGTAGCCGTGCTTTTTACCAATATCAATGACAGGAAGGACTCTGCTGAAGCATTCCGCAAATCCGAGGAAAAGTTTCGGACTCTATTCGAATCCATTGATGAGGGATTTGGATTGATCGAAGTACTAATGGACAGTACCGGCTTGCCACTGGATTATAAATTTATCGAAAGCAATACCGTGTTCTGTCGGCAGCTAGGAGTTAATAACGTTAAAGGCATGAGTTGGTCTCAGCTTTCTGAAAAGCTTCGAGAGAACTGGCAAAAGGTTTATGAAACTGCTGCAGTAACAACGAAAAGCACTCGGTTCGAACATTATTTTCCTAATCTTGATAAATGGTACAGTGTATACTCTGCACCGCTTTCTGGTGATGACAGACAGCAGTTTGCCCTTGTTATAAACGATATCACCGAACGAAAACGCCAGGAAATTAACCGGCAGTTTTTACTTGACATCAGCGAACGCATTCGGAGTAGCGAGGAGATGAATCATTTACTTGTCGAAGTTTGTTCAGCAGTTGGAAAACACTTGAACGTGTCCCGATGTTTTATTGCTGGTATTGAAACCGATAATGATCGATGGATTGTAGAAAATGATTATCATTCCCCCGATCTGAAATCAATAGCCGGAGAGTATCCAATTTCAGAATTTGGTGGAATGTTTTCGGGGGTGGGAACAACGGTAATCGATTTTGAGAAAGAACCTGCAACAGCAGAAGCATACCATCGCATATATCGGAAGCTCGGTCTGAAAAGTGTTGCAACCATTCCGCTGTTTCAACAAGACCGCTGGACGTTGAGCCTCGTGGTTGCAGTGAATGAAAATCATGAATGGACATCTTTTGAAATTAGTTTATTGGAAATGGTCGCGGAAAGAACAGGTGTTGCTGTGGAAAAATTGCGGAATCAGCAGGAGTTAAAATCTTCCCAGGATTTATTTCGCACCTTGATTGATGCGATACCCCAGGTCATTTGGACAAATGATTCAACCGGAAAAGCAGAATATTTCAATGAACGATGGCATGAATACAGCGGACTCTCATATGAACAATCTGCCGGTCCAGGATGGCAGACGATCGTTCACCCTGACGATGCTCACCATTCTAAAAAGAGGTGGTATAGTGCATTAAATAATTCGGAAATTTTTGAAACAGAATACCGGCTGCAACGCGCAGATGGTGTTTACCGTTGGCACATTGGTCGTAACGTCCCATTGAAGGATCAATCAGGGAATGTTATCCGTTGGTTTGGATCCGCAACAGACATTGAAGACATTAAAAAGGCAGAGCAATCGTTGAGGCAAAGCGAAGAGCGGTTACGGGTAACCGTGGAAAGTGCGTTGGATTTTGCCATCATGACCCTGGATGCAAAGGGGGACATTCAGGCCTGGAATAGTGGGGCCGAAAGAATTTTTGGCTATGCAGAAAAAGACGTACTGGGGAAAAGCGGAGCGATCATATTTACTGAAGAAGACCGCGCAGAAGGCATTCCACAAAAAGAACAGATCATAGCAAGCACCGACGGCCGTGCAATCGATGAGCGTTGGCATTTAAGAAGAGATGGAAGCAGGTTTTTTATGAGCGGAGTTCTTGCCCCAATCAAAAGCGAAACGCTGATTGGATTTGTCAAAGTCGGTCGCGATATGACCGAACGCAAATCTGCTGAAGAAGCATTGTTGCTTTCAGAGGAGCGGTACCGAGCAGCCTTAAAGTCCGCAGAAATGGGCGCCTGGGACTGGAACCTGGTAACGGACACAGTGGTCTGGAATGATCAACACCACATAATGTTGGGCATTGAGACAAATGAGGAAAAGAAAACCTCCGATTATTTGCTACGCTTCGTTCACCCGGATGATATACAAATGATAAAAGATCAAATGACTACCGGTATTGAACAAACCGGAATCTTTCATGCGGAATATCGCATCATTCGGGCCGACAGTAAAGAAGTCAGGTGGATGAGTGGGTATGGACGGGTCGTTGCCAGGGAAAATGGGCATCCAGCAAGGGTTGTAGGAGTTATGTATGACGTTACGAACCGTCGGATTCTTGAACAACAAAAAGAAGATTTTATTGGTATTGCAAGCCACGAGTTAAAAACTCCTGTTACCAGTATTAAGGCATATGTAGAAGTGCTTCGAGAGAACTTCGAAGCAAAAAGGGATCTGGAGAATACTGGCTTGCTTCATAAACTCGAGGTGCAGGTTGATCGACTGACAGATCTTATCAAAGCATTGCTTGACACCACAAAAATTGTCGAAGGCAAATTGCCACTTCACCCGGAAAAATTTGATATAAACGAATTGATCATTCAATTCGCCGAAGATTTACAACGAATCACTGATCGTCATAAAATTGTTATTAACACTGGGAAGATTAAGCCGATTGTCGCAGACCGTGAACGCATCGGGCAGGTGTTGACGAATCTTATTTCAAATGCCATCAAATATTCGCCAAATGGCGGGGATATAGTGATCAATACATCGCACAGCAAAAACGGATTAAAAGTTGCCGTAACAGATAAAGGGATTGGTATTCCTGAGGAAATGAAAAGTAAGGTGTTTGAACGTTTTTACCGGATTAGCAACCCCCGGATCAATACATTTCCTGGATTGGGTCTCGGGCTTTATATCACCGCAGGGATTATTGAGCGACATGGTGGAACAATTGCCGTTGAAAGTGAAGCGGAAAAAGGGTCAACGTTTTATTTTACGCTGCCATATAACGGGATTGTCGCGCTCTAAAATCATACGTGGTTCGTCGCTTTTTTTATCAGTAAATGTTTTTTATGAAAACGGAAATTTCACGTCGGAAAATTATTAAATCAATTGCTATTGGTTCATCAGCATTGATGCTTTCGCCGAATTCATTGTTCGCGGCCACAACACAGAAAAAAAACAAATTGGGTGTTGCGCTCGTTGGTTTAGGTTATTATAGTACTGATTTGCTGGGGCCCGCATTGCAGCAAACGAAGAACTGTTACCTGGCGGGAATAGTTACAGGAACTCCGTCGAAGGCCGAGGCATGGAAGAAGAAATATAATATTCCGGATAAGAACATCTATGACTACAGCAATTTTGATCAAATAGCGAACAATAAGGATATCGATGTCGTGTATGTGGTTCTACCACCATCGATGCATAAAGAATATACAATTCGCGCAGCGGCTGCCGGTAAACATGTGTGGTGTGAGAAACCAATGGCCATGTCGGTAGACGAGTGTCAACAGATGATTGCAGCTTGCAAAAGTAATAAGAGATCACTGGCGATCGGGTATCGATTGCACCATGAGCTGCATACGCAAAAGTATCGTCGCATCGTGAAACACAAATTACTCGGTAATGTGCTTAAGGTGAATTGCGCTGCTGGCTATCGCGAAAACCGCACGGATAACTGGAAACAGAAAAAAGAGATGGGTGGCGGTGTGTTATATGATATGGGTGTTTATGCGATCCAGGGCGCAAGGTTGGGAACAGGAATGGAACCGACATTGGTTGAATCTGCGGAAACTTCCACAACAAGACCGGAGATCTATAAAAATGGATTAGATGAAACAACGATTGCAACGCTTCGCTTTCCGCGTGATGTAATGGCGAACATCAAAACGAGTTTTGGTGAAAACATCAATTTTCTTGACATCACTTGCCAAAAAGGAATAATCAAAATGGCTCCATATTCCGGATATGGTGGATTAGATGGAAGCAGCCCGCTGGGTAAAATCCATTTCGACTATGCCGTGCCGTGGCAACAAGCAAAGCAAATGGACGACGATTCATTATCGATAATGAAAAATTTATCAATGATGGTTCCTGGTGAAGAAGGATTGCGTGATATCAGGGTAGTCGAGGCGATTTATAAATCAGCCGCCTCGAAAAAATCGGT
>JACMLR010000215.1 GCA_014379515.1 Chitinophagaceae bacterium | reverse complement strand
ACAGGCCTTGAAGAACATAATAATTATGGAGTTGACTTTATCAATGCAACTCGTCGTATAAAAGAACTCATGCCGCTTTGTGGTGTAAGCGGTGGTGTGAGTAATCTTTCGTTTTCATTCCGCGGCAATGAGCCAGTAAGAGAAGCAATGCATGCAGTGTTTCTATACCACGCAATAAAAGTGGGGATGAATATGGGAATTGTGAATGCCGGTCAGCTCATTGTTTACGATGAAATCGAACCTCAATTGCGTGAATTGTGCGAGGATGTGATATTGAATCGTAATAACGACAATAACGAGACGACAGAAAAGCTGATCACTTTTGCTGAAACGGTAAAATCAAAAGGCAAAGTCGAAAAGAAGGATGATGTATGGCGCAGTACATCTGTCGAAGAGCGATTGAAACATGCGCTTGTTAATGGCATCACCGATTTTATTGATCAGGATACTGAAGAAGCGCGTCAAAAATATCCGAAACCTTTGGATGTAATTGAAGGACCGCTTATGGCGGGAATGAATGTTGTTGGAGATTTATTTGGCTCCGGAAAAATGTTTCTACCGCAAGTGGTGAAAAGCGCAAGGGTAATGAAGAAATCAGTTGCAGTTCTTACTCCCTTCATCGAAGAGGAAAAAGAATTGAGACGACAAGCACACCTTGCCGCTGGAACTATTAACGAAGAAGGTGCTGGTGCCGCAAAAATTTTATTAGCCACCGTGAAAGGTGATGTACATGATATCGGTAAGAACATTGTTGGCGTTGTTCTCGGATGTAACGGTTACGATATCATCGATCTTGGAGTTATGGTGTCAACAGACAAAATCCTTGACACTGCTGTAAAAGAAAAAGCGGATATCATCGGCCTTAGTGGATTGATCACTCCTTCACTTGACGAAATGGTGAATGTTGCGCATGAGATGAAACGACGTGGGATGAATCAACCGTTGCTCATCGGTGGTGCTACTACCTCACGCATGCATACCGCGGTGAAGATTGCCCCGCAGTATGATAACGGTGTTGTGCATGTGCTTGATGCAAGCAGAAGCGTGACGGTTGCGGGTTCATTATTGAGTGATCAAAAGATCGGTTTTCTTGAAAAAACAAAGGGTGAATACGTTAAGTTGAAAACTGATTTTGAAAATAAGAAGCCTACAAAGACCTACCTGCCTTTCAAAACTGCACAGGCCAACCACGTACAAATAAACTGGAATAGTTATACGCCGCCGGTACCGAAATTTACTGGTACTAAAGTGTTCAATGAGTATGCTCTTTCCGAACTGCGTCCTTATATCGACTGGAAACCATTCTTCATTTCCTGGGAATTGCATGGCAATTTCCCGGAGATATTAAAAGATGACAGGGTGGGCGTTGAAGCAACAAAATTGTACAATGATGCCAACGCATTGCTCGATACAATTGTTAACGAAAAATGGTTGAGTGCGCAGGGTGTTATTGGCTTTTGGGAAGCCGCGACGATCGCGCCGGACACGATCGAACTAATAACGCCTGCAGGAAAAATTCATCTTGAATCACTTCGGCAACAAATAAAAAAAGCCGCGAATCAACCAAACCTCAGTTTATCTGATTTCATCCGACCTTCTTCAATAACCGCAGAGAACAGCGACCATATTGGTGCATTTTCTGTGACAATAAAAGGAATCGAACCTCATATCAAAAAATTCGAAGCTGCATTTGACGATTACAATAAGATCATGCTTCAGGCTTTATGCGATCGATTTGCGGAAGCTTTTGCAGAATGTCTTCATGAACGCGTTCGTAAAGAATTTTGGGGTTATGATGCGCAGGAAAAACTAAGCAATGAGCAATTAATCAAGGAGGAATACAGTGGAATCCGTCCGGCACCGGGCTATCCCGCATGTCCTGATCACACAGAAAAATATAAACTCTTTAGTTTATTAGGTGGCGAGGAAGCAACTGGAATTCATTTGACCGAATCATTGGCAATGTATCCTGCAGCGTCTGTTTGTGGCTGGTATTTCAGTCACCCGCAAAGCCAGTATTTTGGTGTGGGTAAAATCACTGAAGATCAACTTGAAGATTATATTCAACGGAAAGGGATCGACAAAGAAGAAATGACACGTTGGTTGAGACCCGTTCTGGATTAAATAAAAAACAATACTATGTCAGCATCAGACAAATTAAAAGCACTCCGCGACGAAAAAGCCGCTGCAAATGCAACGGCCGGAGAAGAATTTCTGAAATCAAATGCATCCAAGCCTGGCATTGTCTCATTGCCAAGTGGTCTTCAATATGAAGTACTTGTTGAAGGCACCGGACCAAAGCCTGCAGCGCACAACACTGTTACGTGCCATTATCATGGAACATTGATAACAGGTGAAGTGTTTGATAGTTCCGTTAAACGCGGACAGCCTGCCAGCTTTCCATTAAATGCTGTTATCAAAGGATGGACTGAAGGTTTGCAACTAATGCCTTCCGGCAGCAAGTGGCGATTTTTTATTCCATCAGGTCTTGGATATGGAGATCGGCAAGTGAGCGCAGCAATTGGACCGAATAGTACGTTGATATTTGAAGTGGAGCTGATTTCTTTTAAGTGAGGCCGTGGGTCGGGGTGAAGAATATCGAATGTAGAATATAGAATATAGAATGTAGACACTTGGGGGGCAGTCTATATTTTTTGTTCATGTTGTTAATTCCTATACCTTGATTAAAGATGCAACTCTTTTCGCAGATAAAGGATTAAAGTGTCAACTGGCGCAAGCTTGTATTCTGCGATATTCTCTATTCTATATTCTATGTTCCCAAAGTGCTTCACCATTAACCCAACCTAGCATGAATTCCATCTCCTCCCTCCGCAAAGACTACAAACTCCACGCATTAACCGAAACTGACGTAAAGAGTGATCCGTTTCGACAATTTAGTACTTGGTGGGATGAAGCAGTGGACTCGCAAATTGAAGAGGTGAATGCGATGACATTGGCAACATGCTCAACGGACGGTGTTCCTTCTGCACGTATTGTTTTGCTGAAAGGATTTAATGAAAATGGATTTGTGTTTTTTACAAATTACAATAGCTATAAAGGAAAAGATCTTCTTGAAAACCCACGGGCTTGCCTTGTATTTTTTTGGAAAGAATTGGAACGCCAGGTGCGAATTACTGGCCTGGTTCAAAAAGTAAGTCCGGAAGAAAGCGATGAATATTTTAATAGCCGACCATTGGGTAGTAAACTTGGTGCATGGAGTTCCCCTCAAAGTGAAGTGATAAGCAATAGGGAGTGGTTGGAGGAGAATGCAAAGACTATCACCAGCAAATTGGGAGATTCAACAATTGCGCGACCGCCGCATTGGGGCGGGTATCGCGTGAGGCCGGTAACAGTTGAGTTCTGGCAGGGACGACCCAATCGATTACATGATCGTATAATGTATTCACTCGAAGGTGAGCAATGGCTGATTCGCCGGCTGGCTCCCTGATATTACGAACGCCTGGCTGATGGACACTTAGAATGCTATCCATCAGCTATCGATTGCTTATGCTTTTTTTGCGGCTGCGGCTGCTGCTGCTTTCTTTTTAGCTACTGCAGGACGAGCCAATCTGCTTTTACCGAATGATCCAGCAAATGTTTTGCCTTTCTTTGTTTTTTTGTCGCCTCTTCCCATGATGATTAATTTATGTTGATGATTATGATGAAATAAAAACAGCTCCTGTACATCGCAAGCTCAGTACGGGAGCCGTAAAAGAATTTGGAACGGGTTATAGTTTAGCTGAAAGTTCTTTACCTGCTTTAAAGCGTGCAACTTTTTTAGCCTTAATCTTGATTACTGCTCCAGTCTGGGGGTTGCGACCGTTGCGAGCAGCTCTTTTAGAAACTGTAAAAGTTCCGAAGCCAACCAAAGTAACTTTACCACCGCCTTTCAATGTTTTTGTAACTGCCTCGACGAATGAATCCAGTGCTGCATTACCCTGTGTTTTGGTAATACCCGCGTCGTCGGCAATTTTAGCGATCAATTCAGCTTTGTTCATAGTGTCATTTTTTTAAAAATTAAGCAGGGGGCAAATTTAGCCGCTTTTCAACAGCAACAAAATTTTTCTTCAACGTATTTTGACCAATCGACCGGCTGCAATCCGCACGGGGCAAGGGTTACAACAATATTGTCAAAATATATCCTGGTGATTTTGTAGTGAACGTGCTGTTGTACAAGCGTTTCAATATGGTAATTGATCAAGAATAACTATCGTATGTTTTTGACCCGGCCCAATATTAAGAAAACCTCAAAAAAATTACTATTTGTCACACTGTCCGATTACCTGCATAGTTGACCGGAATGATACACAGGCATCGCCCCATTTTTCAATTACTTCTTTGCGGAGCAATGGAGCATATTCATTAATATATTGTTCATATTTGGTTCGATCTTCTGCAAAATATTGAACAGCATATGTGGGCCCGTCTTCATCATCGACGTCAAGTAATAATGAAATCGTGGCCTGCAAAAAACATCCACTCTCTAACACATGGGGAATGTGCAACTCAAGCATCCATTTTTGCCACTCTTCGGCCACACGAGCGTTAACTTTAGTTGTAACGTTATAGATTATCATCAGGGAATGTTTATCAATAGAACTAGTTTTTCAATTCGAGATAAACCGGGCAATGATCGCTATGTTTTACATCTGGATAGATCTCGGCATTTACCAATCTGTTTGCCAAAGGCGCTGTTACGTTGATGTAATCGATGCGCCATCCCTTGTTCTGAGCCCGAACAGTTGGAAATCGCTGACTCCACCAGCTATAGCGATGCGGATCGGGATGAAAATGCCTGAATGTATCGATCCAGCCGGCTTCCAAAAATTGATCCATCCACTGCCTTTCTTCCGGTAAGAAACCGGAAGATTTTTTGTTTCCTTTCGGATCATGAATGTCGATTTCCTTATGCGCAATATTGTAATCTCCGCAAAGGATAAGATTGGGAATACTCTGCCGTAATTCATTCAAATACGAGTTGAAATCCTTCAGCCATTCATATTTGAATGTTTGGCGAAGATCACCGGATGTTCCCGAAGGGAAGTAGGCGTTGAGAAGCCGCATATCACCAAAATCAAGCTGTAGAACCCGCCCTTCTTCGTCGCTTAATGAGTGACCGGTGCCATAGACGATATTATCCGGCTTTATCTTTGTGAATACTGCAACACCGCTGTACCCTTTTTTCTGAGCGCTAAACCAGTAATCGTAATACCCAAGTTCTTCAAAAGGTTTGCAATCAACATTTCCTTTGCTGGCCTTTGTTTCCTGTATGCAGATGATGTCGGCTGGATCCGTTTTTAACCAATCGCAAAAGCCTTTGGTCATGGCTGCCCTGATACCGTTTAGATTGTACGAGATGATTCGCATAAAAATTGTATAACGTAATTATCAAAACGCCGTCGGAAAAATACCGCGCGCGAATGATTATTTAAACAAGCAATTTACATTATTGATATGGAAGCCAAAAGCGTTCAACAAGATATCGAACCAATCATACCACCGAAGCAGCACGTGTTTCTAGATGGCCCAAAAAGCCGGGGTTATGAACTTGCGTTTGCATGGCGGGTTTTTACCCAATTCTTAAAAGGATTCAGAACCTTACATTTTGTTGGACCGTGCATAACGGTATTTGGATCCGCACGATTCAAAGAAGATCATCCTTATTACATTGTAGCACGTCACTTCGGCAAACGCATCGCTCAAATGGGATTGACAACAATGACCGGCGGTGGCCCGGGTGTAATGGAAGCTGCAAACCGTGGTGCGTTCGAACACGAGGGACGATCTGTTGGCGTAAACGTTCAATTACCATTTGAACAACACCCAAACCCCTTCGTACAAACGTCGATTACGCTGGAACATTTCTTTGTACGGAAAGTATTACTGGTAAAATATTCTTACGCATTCATTATTATGCCGGGAGGTTTTGGAACGATGGATGAGTTTTTTGAAACGCTGACACTCATTCAAACAAAAACGATTACACAATTTCCAGTTGTGTTATTTGGGAAAGAATATTATCGCGAACTATGGGAATATATCCAATACATGTCGAGCCAGGGCATGATAACGGCCGAAGACCTTGCACTTGTTTTGTTGACCGATGATGTGGATGAAGCGATGCGCCATATCCATACTTATATCAGTAAGAACTATAAAATCAAACCTCGGCGGAGAAATTGGTGGTTGGTAGAAAAACAATAAAGTTATTCTTCAGTGTCTTTATTACCTGAAACCCTTGCGAGCATCGCTTCAATTTCACCAATGCGGCGAAGCTGATTTTCCAACTTTTTATTATGTTCCGCAACCTGCTGCAAATCGGTATTGAGTTCTTCGAGAAAGCTAACTTTTTTCATAAGCTGCTGACGTTGGAAGTTTGATTCGCGCAATTTATCGTCGACGTCTGCAAACAATCGCGTCAGTCGCTGATTTTCTTCCATGAACGACAGGTATTTCAATTTCAGCTCATCAGAATCTTTCGTCAATTTAAAATATGACTGCTGTAATTCATCGAACTCAAAATTTCTATTTTGCGGTTGTACGAGGTGAGTTTCTACTTTTTGAATTCGGTCTTGCAGGTAATTAAATTCTCCATATGCTTTGTCGAGTCTATCGCGGACTTCCTTTGATAAATTTTGCTGATGTCGAATTTGTTTAATTTCTGTTTCCTTTTGCGTGAGTTCCTTGCGATAATCACGCAGCTGTGCCTGCAAAACTTCGTTTGCAGAAATTGCCTCGCGATGTTTAAGTTCAGAATCCTTGAGCATGTCTACCTGATCGAGAAGGCGGGTAATGCGACCATTATGATCATGTAGATTTTGTTGCGCCACTTGTAGTTGTTCGAGATATTCCATCGAAGGTATCTCGGATGGTTTGTTCGACTGCTCCTGCAATAATCGTCTTGCTTCTGCGCGCATCGACATCATTTCCTGTTCCAGCTCTTCTTCAGTTACTCGTGCTTCATCCAGTTCACGTTGAAATTTTTCCTGCGCTTTTTCATTAAGCTCCGCCTGCTCATAAAATTTCAATCTCCATTCATCAGCCTCCGAGATGACACTTGGATCAGACTGCTCTTTTATCTTGATATTCTTTTTGCTGGTAATAAAGAAGTGTATGGCGAAGCCAAGGACGATTGCACCTAGCTGGAAGATGATGATCTCCAACAAGCTAATTTGCAAACCCAGAAAGATGAGAAATGTATTCATAACGGTTCGGGAATAATTGTTGAGTTCCGTTTATCCGGATACAAAACATGAAACCGTTCTTCACTGGAATTGAACACTGAGGCAAATAAAAAACCACCTTTGGGTGGCTTTTCAGAATAGAAAAATAGTATGCTTTGGCGAGAATTGCAACTTTAGATCAGCCTAAATTTAAGCAGGCTTTGTACATCAGCCCTTTACCAACGTTCCAACCTTCTCTCCGGTTACCACTTTCATCAGGTTTCCTGGCTTATTCATGTCGAATACTATGATCGGCAGGTTGTTTTCCATGCAAAGAGTGAAAGCAGTCATATCCATTACGCGGAGGTTTTTTGAGATACATTCCTGAAAGGAGATGGTTTCAAAACGTGTTGCCTTCGGGTCTTTTTCCGGGTCAGCAGTATAAATGCCGTCTACTCTTGTTCCTTTCAAAATCACGTCGGCCTGGATCTCGATCGCTCTTAATGATCCGGCGGTGTCTGTAGTAAAATAGGGGTTACCGGTTCCGGCACCGAAGATGACGACTCTGCCTTTTTCAACGTGGCGAATGGCGCGGCGCCGAATATATGGTTCAGCGATCTGCTCCATTTTAATTGCGCTTTGAAGGCGGGTATAAACACCAACCTTTTCAAGCATGGCCTGAAGTGCCATTCCATTGATTACTGTTGCAAGCATGCCCATGTAGTCGCCGTGCGCACGTTCGATTCCCGTTTCAATTTAATTCATTCCCCGGTAAATATTTCCACCCCCGATAACGATCGCAACCTGCACACCCAATTCTACAATCTCCTTAATATCACGTGCGTATTTTTCAATCACTACCGGATCAAGACCAAATGTTTTATCACCCATCAACGACTCACCGGAAAGCTTTAGTAAAATGCGTTTGTATCTTGGAAGCATGAAGTGTATTTGGCGCGCAATATACAAGGAATAGCTGTGACGAAAAAACGCGAGAACTATTACCGTTCAAAGCACTAATTCAATAAATGGAATTAACTTCTGAGACCTATCAAACAAAAAAAGGGAATCTTT
>JACMLR010000214.1 GCA_014379515.1 Chitinophagaceae bacterium | reverse complement strand
GCAGCAATTTCACCGTCCGCCTTCGTGGTCAAAATTCCATTCAACAAGGCAACGATCCACTTTATATTGTTGACGGTGTGCCGTTCGTTAGTACTACACTCACCCAGTTCAGCGGTATCTCGGCCAGTAATCCATTAAGCACAATCAATCCGTTGGATATTGAAAGCATTGAAATTTTAAAAGACGCAGATGCTACGTCCATTTATGGTTCGCGTGGAGCCAATGGCGTTATACTGATCACAACTAAAAAAGCAAAGCAACATCAAACCTCTGTGACTGTTCAGTTTTCCCAGGGTTGGGGAAAGGTTACCAGGACACTGGATTATTTGACTACCGAGCAGTATGTTCAAATGAGAAAGGAAGCCTTTGTTAATGATAACCGGACCCCAACTCTTTCTACCGCTTTTGATTTGTTCGCATGGGATACCACACAGTATCGCGACTGGACGAAATCACTAATTGGAGGAACATCGCACTATTCAAATGCGGATGTTCGCCTGGCAGGAGGGAATAATCAAACCCAGTTCTCGCTTTCATCGAACTTTTCGAGAGAGACAACCGTATATCCCACCACAAAGGGTACCAAACGCTCAACTGTATTTAGCTCTATTTCGCATAAATCCCTTGATTCAAAATTCAACCTGCAATTTTCAGGTAGTTATGGCTTTGATCTGAGTGAGCTTGTCCCAGGAGACCTCACCACATTTATCAACCTTGTGCCTAATTCTCCTAATCCTTTCGATTCGATTGGTGGCTTGAATTGGGCGCAAGGTGGTTTTTCATTCAATAATCCATACGCATTTTTAAAACGAGAATACAACGTTAGAACAGAACGGCTCAGTTCATCACTTCTCGCGTCCTATCAATTTATTCCCGAACTAAGGTTTCAATTGAGTGCAGGTTATAATGTACTGAACGCTGATGAAGAAACGATCACGCCCATTGCAGCGCAAAATCCGGCCGATAATCCAACAGGAGCAGTTATCAATGCATCCAATAAAATCAGAACGTGGATCATCGAACCACAGATTGATTTTTCGAAAACCGTTTTTACCAAGGGAAAGTTTCTGGCTCAACTGGGTTCAAGCTTCCAGGATAACAGTGGACGCTACAATTCAGCAACCGGACTCGGATTTACCAATGACGCACTGATCCGATCGGTCGGTTCAGCCGCAAGTGTGCAAGCTAAAAGCGGTAATTCAAAATATCGATATGCGGGTTTCTTTGCGAGACTCAATTACAATTGGAATGGCAAGTATTTGTTGAATGTCACCGGCCGCCGTGACGGATCAAGTCGATTTGGACCTGCCGACCGATTCGCCAATTTTGGTGCCGCCGGTGTAGCGTGGATATTTACAGGCGAGAAATTTATGAAAGGAATGGAGTGGATTGATTTCGGAAAAATTCGCGTCAGCTATGGAACGACGGGTAACGACCAGATTGGTGATTACCAGTTTCTCGATCTTTATGAAAATACGGAATTGCCTTATAATAGCAGTCCTGGCTTGCGACCTGCACAATTATTCAATGAAGCATACGGTTGGGAAAGGATCAACAAGTTTGAAAGCGGACTTGAATTAGGCGTTTGGAAAAGCCGGCTACTTGTTACCCTCAATTACTATCAAAATCGCAGTAGTAATCAATATGTGTTGACGACTTTGCCCGCTCAAACCGGCTTTACTGGAATAACACAAAGCTTGCCGGGCGTGGTAGAGAACAAAGGCTGGGAGTTTGCAATCAATTCCGTCAATATAAATGGTAATAAATTTCAATGGACGAGCGCGTTGAATTTGACAGTCGAACGAAATAAATTGGTGGCCTTTCCTGGCCTGGAAACCTCAGTGTATGCAAACGATTATATTATTGGAAAACCACTTTCGATATTTCAAGGGTATCAATTTCTCGGTGTAGATCCAGCATCGGGTGTTTATCAATTCGAAGATCCTAACAAAGACGGTACGATTTCCCTTGATGAGCGCGTTTATGCGGGGACGGTTAATCCACGTTTTTATGGCGGCTTGCAAAACGATTTCCGGCTAGTTAACTGGAGGCTCGACGTTTTTTTTCAGTTTGTTGACCAGGATGGAAGACATCCGATCTATAGTTCTTTCGCAAGGCCCGGCGCAATCGGTAATCAACCTGGTACCGTGCTTGACCGATGGCAAAAACCTGGAGATGTCGCTCGGTATCAACGTTACACAAGGGCAGCATCTACTCCGGCAGGCGTCGCGAGTTCGTTGGTTACAAGATCCACTGCGGTTCTAACGAACGCTTCTTTTATTCGCTTAAAAACAATTTCATTTTCGTATGAATTCAATGCGCGCGAGCAACGAAAGGCAATTAAGCGATTTGAATTGTTCGTTCGCGCACAGAATTTATTAACGATTACAAATTTTGTTGGTGCAGATCCGGAAAACCAATCAACCAATTCTTTACCACCCATTCGCATGATTGCAACCGGGATTTCTGCGAGCTTCTAAAACTCTTATCATGAAACGATCAGTTTATAATAGACTCTTTTCCGTTTTTTTCATTTTGCTGATCTGCGGAGCGGGATGTAATAAGTTTGTCGAGGTTGGGCCACCAGCTCATCTTATAACATCCGAGAACACGTTCAATAATGATGCGACAGCAATCGCTGTGATGTCTGGCTTGTACAGCGAGATGATGAGCTCTCCAACCTTTTATTCGTCGACCTATGCAAGTTTACTTCCAGCGCTGAGTGCAGATGAGTTTTATCATTACCAGGTAACGCAGTTTGAAGAGTTCGGTTTGAATGAACTTAGCCTTGCCTCCCACGGCACGATTGAACAGGGGTTTTGGACTCCCCTATACAATCATATATACACGTGCAATCTGGTCATTGAAAATACGGCAAAGCAAAATTTGTTATCTCCGAAGGTGAAGGATATGTTGGCGGGCGAAGCCAGGTTTGTTCGCGCATTTGCATATTTCGAGCTGGTGAATTTGTTTGGTGATGTTCCATTGATTCTAGAAACGAATTTTCGGAAATCGGCTGCAGCACCGCGAACGTCAGTTGCTTTGGTTTATGAGCAGATCGTGAAAGACTTGCAGGAAGCATATCGTTTACTACCTGAGTTTGCACCTGGTGTTGAAGTCGTTCGGCCAGGAAAGTGGACGAGCATTGCATTGTTATCACGCGTGCATTTGTATAGGCAAGATTATGAAAAATCAAACGAGTATGCGACCGACATTATCGAATCCGATAAGTTTTCACTAGCGGGTAATCTTGACGACGTGTTTCTGCATACCAGCACCGAGGCCATTTGGCAGCTTAAGCCCGTTAGCCCAAGTTTTAATACCTGGGAAGCGTTTGTAGTTGTTCCAACTACCAGTGCCACGACGCCAGGTTTCTTGTTGACGGATGAATTGCTTAGCCGGTTTGAGGTTGGTGATTATCGCTTCACGCACTGGACTCAATCGCGAGATTGGAATGGCGACAGTCTTTACTATCCATACAAATATAAAGTTGCCCTCGCTGGTTCTCCGCTTACAGAGTATTACACGGTCTTGCGATTGGCAGAGCAATATTTGATTCGTGCAGAAGCTCGAGCCAAATTGAATGATCTTACTGGAGCTATTTCCGATTTAAATACAATTCGGAATAGGGCAGGGTTAGTTAACGCTATTGCAGTATCTCAAGAGGATATATTAAACGCGATTGCAGAAGAGCGACGAACCGAACTGTTCGGTGAATGGGGCCATCGATGGTT
>JACMLR010000025.1 GCA_014379515.1 Chitinophagaceae bacterium | reverse complement strand
TTAATCGTCTCAATGCCACCCGATCGTGCTCGAAACAACGGATACATGGATTTTACAGCTGAATAATTATTACCAAAAGGGCGAGTTCCCGCATCGAGATGACAATTTTGACAGTTCATCCCATTCGTTGTTTTCGCTACAGTACCGTTGGGACCGAGATAAAACGAAGTTGTAGAAATCAATGCTCTTCCGTAGAGAATTAAATCGCGATCAGGAGAAGAGTAGATTGTTGAAAGCTCGGGTGTTGGAACAGGTTGTTTTGTATCCTCCCGGAATAGTACAAAGATGATTGTTATAATCACAACCAATACAACAGTAAGTATTGTCTGCTTCCTTCGCATAATAGGACGCTATCTATAAAAAGCTCAGGAGCTTTTTTGGTTTCCTCGTGAATTGGGAACAAAGATGGATAGTAGAAGACTGCCAAGCAGTGCACCGTAAAAAATGGAACGATACGGATTTGACCAGATGGCGCAAGTACCGTCGATACAACCGACAAATTTCCAATATAAAAACCCGGCAGTGCCTCCCAGAATGGCGCCGGTTACACCAAACAAAATTTGCTTTTTATTGCTTCTGATGAATTGCTTCAGCATTATTCAAAAATAACCATCGTAGCTTAATCAAGTAAAAGTTCTTTTGTTAATACATATATGGCCATCAGCAGGATGAACCATCCGAATATTCGCTTTATGGTGATGGCGTTCAGGCGTTGTGAAAGATAGCTACCGGCAAACACGCCCACACAAGCCAGGGCTGTGAAGATCAATAACAATTCCCAATGGAAATGATAGCGTCCAATACTGAATACAAAGCCAAAGATTGAGTTGATGGCGATGATGAAAAGCGAAGTTCCTACAGCAATCTTAATTGGAAGCCGTAACAGCAACACAAGTGACGGCACGATGAGGAATCCACCACCTGCACCAAGAAGGCCGGTTGCCAATCCCACAAGCAAACCGGGAATTAATAATGACAAGGGACGATATTGATGAACTTCTCCGTCATTAATAACTTTCGGTTCCTTTAGGCTTCGGAACATTGAAATCGAAGCAAAGAGCATTAGTACTGCAAAAATGATCATCAAAAAACTTCCTTTATCAACTTCGATCTTGCCGATATAAAACAAATTGTCGGGAATGGCAGGAAGAATAAATTGACGGGAGATGAAGATGGTTAATATTGATGGCAGACCGAATAAAGAAACAGCACGAAAATCGACGAGTTTTTGGATGTATGCTCTGACCCCACCAACTGCACTTGTAAAGCCCACAATAAAAAGCGAATACCCGGTTGCAAGCACGGCGTCAATTCCAAGGAGATAAACCAATACGGGAACTGTCAAAATTGACCCGCCTCCGCCGAGTAACCCGAGCAACACTCCTATGAAAATGGCGGCGACGTAACCGATAATATCCATTATTGGTGAAAAATTTATCCTTATGTGGAATAAACAAAGGTGAAAAATTATTGCCACATTGTTCATGTCTGTATTTTTGAGGAAATAACTGCGGATTGCTAAAAAATTCCTTTCAGGACGATACAGTGGAGGCGGGTTGCGATGAAGCGGGTCGCGGCTGTCTCGCAGGTCCTGTATTCGCAGCTGCGGTTGTTCTTCCGCCAGGATTCTATCATCCACTGCTAAACGATTCCAAACAAGTTCCTGAACCTGATCGGGATGAATTGAGAATCTTCATAGAGCAAAATGCACTTTCATATAGTGTCGCAATGGTTGATGCAGATGAAATTGATCAGATAAATATTCTGCAGGCTTCGTTCAAAGCAATGCATCTGGCTGTTACAAAACTTTCAATCTCTCCAAAACTTTTGCTGATCGATGGCAATCGCTTCGTGAAGTATAAAAGGGTCAAACACGAATGCATCATTAAGGGTGATTCTATCTATTCATCAATCGCGGCCGCCAGTATCCTCGCAAAAACCTATCGCGATCAATATATGCGAAACCTCCACTCAACATTCCCTCATTATTGCTGGAACACCAACAAAGGATACGGAACGCTTGAGCATCGCAGGGCGATCGACGCCCATGGGTTTTGCTCGCATCATCGCAAAACTTTTCAGTTCGTATCTACACAAATCCCAATCGAACTTTAATCTCTTTACATTTCTTTATGTTTTGATATTAAACCTGCAATCACCATGTGGGTCTGATATGTATTAGTCATCAAAAACAAAAATTATGAAAGCGAGAGTATTAATACTGCTTACCCTCATTATGGGTGTTGCCGTTGGAAGCGCGGATGCCCAAATTCGTAACCGTCATGAAAACGCGCGCATCGGACACGGAATTCGCAAAGGAGAATTGACACGTGCTGAAGCGTATCATTTGAAAAAGCAACAACATCGCATTCATCGCCACGAGCGAAAAGCAAGATTCAATGATGGACGTATCAGTCCGCGCGAAAGAAAAATGCTGGCCTATGAAAAACGCAAAGCAGGTAAAAAGATCTATCGCTATAAGCACAATCGCTACAATAGATTCTAGGTTTTGTTTGTAAGGTTTCCCGCTTACTCGTTGTAAGCGGGTTTTTTATGCCATCTCCGAGAAGAATTTTTTCTTAACAGTTGGCCACTCATCTTTTATAATACTGTAGTAAGTTGAATCTCTCCGTCGATTGCTGTGCATTTGCATATGACTTCTCAAAACACCTTCTTCATACATCCCTATTTTAAGCAACGCTTTGCGTGCGCGTTCGTTCAGGTAATCTGTTTTTACTTCAACACGCTCGAATTTCAACGCCTCGAACGCATGACTCAATAAAGCGAACTTTGCA
>JACMLR010000213.1 GCA_014379515.1 Chitinophagaceae bacterium | reverse complement strand
TGTTTTAGTTGAATTGAAACACAAAGTTGCAACATTGAGTCTTACTGGGAAATGGCTAATTCATTGTTTTTGATGTATAAAACATGGGAGGACTTGAATTTCAAAGGATTGAAGGGAAGAAATTTCCGAAATATGCAAAATCTGCGAAATGGAACTGGGTGCATTTTTTCGATTGCTGTGGAGCCAGGTCGTGATTCGGGACCCGCGTTTTGAGGGATATTTTATACGATAGCAGCACTTTTATTTGAGCTTGAGAAGCTGAATGTCGCAATGCAGGTTGACTTCATCAGAAACCACGACTCCGTAATTGTCGAGGTACTGATTCCAGGTAATATTGAAATCCTTTCGGTTTAGCGCGATGTCCGCCACCAAACCCGCTTTTTTGTTTCCCTGGGGATCGCAAATTGATCCGATGTATCGACACGTGAATTCAATAGTCTGAGTGATATTTTTGATGATGAGATCACCTTTGACGCGGAGTTCCTGTGCAACTGCTTCGACCTGTTTGGAACGAAATGAAATTATCGGATGATTCATCGCGTCAAAAAAATCAGGAGAGCGTAAATGATTGTCTCGTTCTTCATTTCCGGTGTAAAGTGATTGACTGTAAATTGTCACGTTGACTTCACTGTTTGTAAAGTTTTCAGCCGAGGAACGAACTGTTCCTTCAAATTCATTGAACCAACCGGAAACAGATGTAAGCAACAAATACTTGCTTTCAAATCGAATCCTTGTATGAACAGGATCGATTACCCAGTGAGTACTTGTTGCTTCTGTTTGCATGCAGTGATGCGTTTTTGTTTGATATTACTTTTTCTTTAAAAGATAAACGAGTTGGCCAAGATGATAGCCTTGATGAATAGTTCTGCTGAGCAGGATATTCATTTTGTTTCGATGCGGTTCTTTTGCAAAGTCCTCCGGGGAAACTGCTGTGTGCCCAGTGAACCAATCGTCTGCGGTCATCGCATTGAAATGACGGCTTAATTCCGTGTTCAACCGTTGCCAGTAAGATTTAAGTTCTTCGATTGAGCTATTCAAAGCCGCAGCATCTTCCGCTTTTTTTACATATGGTTCATCCAACTCCGCGAACATTCGATCGCCTACACCAAGAAGTGTGAGCATGCCATCATTGACAGCAATAAGATGCCCGAGCAAATATTTTCCGCTATTCCGACCTGGCGCAGTTGCACCGTGCCATTCTGTTTCCGTAAGTGTTTCGAGGAGACTGTTGATACGTTTGTTTTGCGATTCCCAGCTTGAGATAGCCTGGCGTATAAATAAATTTAATTGATCGACTACCATTGGAGTATCTGTTGTCATTTGATGTATGTTAGGTGAATTTGAAGATGTAAAATTAATTGAACTGTTATCGTTAACGATTGCTAAACCAACGAAACTGTCGTATAAATCATGGTTAGCTCATTATGATTAAGATTTTTCAATTTGCGTTGTTCGTTCTTTTTTAAAATCACTGAAACTTGTTCCAGCTACATTCTTGAAAAACTTGCTGAAGTGCGCAGTGTCATCAAATCCTAAACTGTAAGCGATTTCTTTCATGCTGTTATCGGAATAGGCAGCCTGACGTTTTGCTTCCAGTACGACGCGTTGTTGAATATGATGGCTTGCCGGGAAACCGGATAATTTTTTTACAATTTCGTTCAGGTAGTTCGGAGTCACCAATAGCTCATCCGCATAGTCGGAAACAACCCGTGTGCTGATGTATTTTTTTTCAAGCAGTTCAAGAAAGCGCTTTACGAGTTCCATGTTTCGAGAGTGTGGTGCCATTTGCTCGGGAACTTCATATTGCCGCGTGAGATATATCAGAAATATCTTCAGAAATCCGCGTAAAATTTCAGCACGTAGTAAAAAGAAGTTTTCATATTCTTTCACCATTCGCTCCGCTACTTCAAGCATTTCGGTGCGCATGGTAACAGAAACCTTAATTACCGGCGATTTAGAAAAAGTATTGAAAAGACCGGTGTTGAAAAGCAAATCAAAATTGCTTTCTGTTGCGCCAAAAAACTCATTGGTAAACGATATCACGTATCCGTCAACGCTATCTTCAATGAGCAGTTGGTGAACTTGCCCGGGCGAAATACAAAAGACAGTTTCATTTTCAACATCGAACCGCTGGAGGTCGATGAAGTGCGTACCGGCTCCCTGTATCACCCATATTATCACAAAGTAATTGTGCCGATGAGCAACAGAATTTTGCTGCCAGCGATTGCGACGAATCCATTCCATTGAATGTATTTCGAATGGAACATTTGCCGATGATAAGCCAATTTCAAGGAGTGGAGTAGAATCCATAGATCGCATGCGTTCAAAATTAGATAGAATTTTTGGGGAGTTTAGTGCCGATCACAACAATCAGGCAACGGGGCTGGTTTCAATCTCGAATAGGTATTGGCGAGCCTGGTTTTTAAAACGTAAATTCGTTACCCCGATCTAAATTCAACTATCTTAATATGAAGGTTTTTATAAGCAGACTCATTCCGGAAATCGCGGCAACTATGATCAGGGAGGCCGGCCATGATGTTACACAGTTTGTTGAAAGGCGCGATATTCCAATTGATGAAATGATTGAGCTCTGCAAGGGCCACGAGGGGTTTTTGAATGTGAGCCATAATAAATTAGACAAGCATTTTTTGGAAGCTTCGTCACATCTGAAAGTTTTGTCGCTTTTTTCTGTGGGCTATGATCATGTTGATATTGCGGCTGCAACAAAGCTTAAGATACCTGTTGGCCATACGCCCGGTGTCCTTAGCGCTTCAACTGCCGACACTGCGTTTATGTTGATGCTTACAGTTTCAAGAAAAGCTTTTTATCTGCACAAGTCAATCGGGAAGGGCGAATGGAATTATTACGATCCGATTGCAAATCTAGGCATGGAACTAACCGGCAAAACGCTCGGTATTCTTGGCCTTGGAAAAATAGGTTTCGAAATGGCAAAACGATGCAAAGGGGCTTACGACATGAAAGTGATCTATCACAATCGTGGCACAAATCCAGAAGCGGAAAAAGCATTTGATGCAGAACGTGTTTCTTTCGCTGATCTGCTCAATCAAAGCGATGTATTATCAGTTCACAGTTCATTGAATTCTGAAACTGCTGGTTTATTTAACGCGGCAGCATTTAAACAAATGAAACCGACATCTATCTTCATCAACACATCCCGCGGCGGTTTACATAATGAAGCAGACCTACTTAACGCATTAACTGGGGGAACTATTTGGGGAGCCGGATTGGATGTCACGAACCCTGAACCAATGAATGCAGACAATCCGCTTTTAAATCTTCCGAACGTGGCAATTGTACCACATATTGGGTCAGCTACCATCGAAGCACGCACAGGGATGGCACGAATTGCAGCGATGAATATTATTGCCGGCTTGAATGGTGAAAGATTGCCCTATCCTGTTAACCCGGAAATCTATAAATGAACTGACTGGTTATCGTCCATCAACCCCGCCTGTTCTTCAATCAAGGGGTCTTCACTGTTATCAAGCACATCAATTTCCGCAATGTATTTTGGTGGGATTTGCTTGCTGACTCTCGCTTCTAATTTCCGGATGGTATCAAATCGGCCAATGATCGTTTCGCCTCTTCGCGCGCCATCTTTCAATTTATCCATAGCATCTTTATAAACGCGTGAAGCGGTGGTGAGGCTCGTTCCTACCTTATCCATCTCCTCGAGAAAGCCGACAAACTTGTCGTACAAAAGGCCACACTGTTTAAAAATTTCTTCGACGTTCTTCACCTGGTTTTCTTTTTGCCAGATGATCCGGATGATTTTTAACGTAGCAACAAGTGTGCTCGGAGTAATGAGTACGATTTTTTTCTTCAATGCGCGGTTGAAGATTTCTGGATTTTCTGCGAGTGCAAGAGTGATCGCAGACTCAATCGGCATGAACATAAATACATAATCGGGCGATTGCAGATTGGGTAACGCACAATAGTTTTTATCACTGAGCTGATCAATATGATCGATCACACTACTCACATGAAGATGCAGATATTTTTTTCTTTCTTCAGGATTTGAGGCATTGAAATAGTTAACGTAGGCAGTAAGCGAAACCTTGCTGTCGATAATGATGTGTTTATCGTTTGGCAATTTAAGTATGAAATCAGGGCGGCGGGTTTTCTGTTCTTCGTCCCGATAAGATTCCTGTGATGTATAATCGATATAGCGTTGAAGTCCTTCCGCTTCCAGAATTGTTTTCAGGCGATCTTCGCCCCAATCGCCCTGAACGCGGGTGTCTGATCTTAACGCATTTGTCAGGTTGCGTGCATCATCACTTAACTGCTTATTTAGTTCCTGTAGTGACTTCAGCTCGAGCTTAAGTGAGGTTACATCCCGAATATCTTCTTTGCGAGTTGATTCAATGGAATCTTTAAAATTTTTCAAATCTGATTTCAGCGGTTCCAGCAGAGAACCAAGTTCAAGCTTTGATTCTTTACCCATTGCGGCTTTTTTGTCATCGAGAATCCGGTTTGCAAGATTTTCAAATTGTTCTCTCGAAAGTTTATGTAACTGCTCAACCTCTTCGCGGAAAGACGACAATCTCTTTTGAAGCTCAGTTTCGGTCGTCTCCAGCGACTTTATTTTTCCGGTAAGATGAATGACCATATCATTTGATCGGGTGCTTTCCTCTTCTTTTTTAAGTAACGATTGATTCATAACAAGAAATGCATCCCTTGAAACATAATTTGCAGCAAGTTCCTCGCGACTCATTCTATTTGCCAACTCAATTTTCAATCGATCAAGTTCTTGCTTGGTTACATTGTGTTGCAGAAGCGGAACAAACTCCGAACGCTGTTTCAACCTGAAAAAAAGAAAGGACACAATTGCTCCGCTGGCAATCCCGATAAGGATAGAAAAGATATCCATTAGTCTAGATTTTAGCCAGGTAATATACTAAAACCTGTAGTATTCCTAACTAAAATTATTGGGATGGTTTTAAATGTGCGAATGGCGAATTGCGAATGTGCGAATTCTCCTGTTCGAACACGCTTCAATTCCATATCAGTTCGCGGATTTGAACACCTTTACGTTCTTTGCGTCCTTCCGGCTTGGGGAGAATGTATTATTTAATACAGGCACGCAAACCGCGAAAACGCAAAGAACAACGGCAATAAGCAGGTTAGTTGAATTGAGAAATTCGCACATTCGTAATTCGCAATTCGCACATGCTCAAAACTAAACCCTTTGTTTCAAATTTTTATATCTCACGGATACCTACTAATTTTCATCCGCGAAAAAATTTGATCATGAATTGAACCATGATCATTCTAACATCACCACTAAAAGCACAAGCAAACAACATATGAGAAAATGCGGATTAATTGGCGGAATTAGCTGGGTATCTACAATTGAATATTACCGTTATATAAACGAAGGCATCAATGAGCGGTTAGGGGGACTTAATTTTGCAGAATGTCTTATTTATTCGCTCAACTTCAATGATATCCAGGCAAAAACCTGGGCGAATGCTTTTCCATTATTAGTTGATGCTGCAAATTCGTTGAAGGCTGCCGGAGCAGAAGCAATCGCGCTTTGCGCAAATACTGCTCATATGTACGCAGACGAATTGGAGAAGGAAGTAAGGCTACCCGTTATTCATATCGGAAAGGAAACGGCCAAAGCCATCACGCAGGTGAAATTGAAAAATGTAGGGTTGTTAGGAACCATCTTCACAATGGAGCAGCAGTTTTATATCAGCAAGCTTGAAGAATTTGGGTTGAATGTTTTGGTACCGGATACACAGGAAGATCGGGATTATATTCAACTGACGTTGAAAGAGGAATTAGGTCGCGGCATCATCAAACCTGAAACGAAAAAACGCTACCTCGAAATAATCGATTCATTAATTGCCCGCGGAGTCGAGGGAGTTATTCTCGGTTGTACAGAAATTCCACTGTTGATCGAACAATCGGATTGTTCAATCCCGGTATTTGATACAACGAAAATTCATTCCGCTGCAATTGTTGACTTTATGTTGAGCTGATTAATTGATTTGTTGGAGCCGCGCGAGCAACTCGATGTAGGCGGATTGATCTATCAGCGTTTTGTTTGATCTCTTCCCGATAAACCCTTTTTCATCCCGTTGTGTTTCCCAAACCTTATCTACATAATTTCGAAAGGCCTGAACGTATTGACGATCCTTGTCAACCTTGTATAGTTCAACATAGCCTCTCAACAATACTGCATTAAACCAAAAGTTATCAGGGAAAAGTCCGTTTTGATAGAAACGTGGTAAACTGCTTTTTGCTATTGCCTGGGCTTGTTTGAGGTATTCAGGTTTCTTTGTGATGTGATAGAGTAGCACATAACTTTGAAGCATCGTCCCCGTATTATAAGTGAATTGACGCTTATCAATTTTCCATCCCGGCTTTTGAATTGCGTCGTAATACAAACCTTCAGGAGACAGCAGGTGTTTATTCACCCAATCAAACAACAATAGAGCAGTATCCAAATACTTTTTTTCTTTCGTTGCTTTGTATAACTCAAGTGCCAACACTACTCCCGGTCCGTTTGAACAAGTGTTTTTTGTTGTAGTATCAAACTCTTTCCAATAAAGCCCACCACCGAAAGTCGTATCATACCCGGTCATCATGTAATCGTAGATTTCTTTAGACAACCGCAGGTATTCTTTGTCTTTTGTTCGATGATACGCGTCAATATAGGCGATCCCGATCCATTGGTTATCATCATAAAATCGATCGCCACCACCAAGAGGAACGGGATAAGAATCATATCCGGGATGTGGCGCTTTTTTTGGACTGTAATATTTATTGATGACTTCAATAACCGGTTTCATCACGATCCGGGAAGGTGAAACGGCTTCCATCTCATTCGCAGCCTGAATAAAAGCACATAACGGCCAGAGATATGAATACGGACGTTCATCTTCTTTCAAAATCGTTTTTTCAGTAAAAAGCTTCTTCGAGCTATCATAAAATGTTCGATAAATATTGCCGTACACGATGTCGATCTTTTCCGCATCCGTGAATTTTTGTTGTGCACACGAGATCGATGGTACTGTAATAATTCCAACGAGTGCGAGGCTCAGTATAAAAAGGCTTTTCAATCTGATTATTTTTTTATTTTTTACTCGACGAGTGCAAGGTCTTTCAATTCTGCGAGCGCTTCAAACAACATTATACCACTCAGTTGAACGGTAAAGTCGGTCGTGTTACCAGGCGCAGTTACCCAATCGCTTCCAAACAGCACATAATTTTTATTTGTGCCTTTGCTCCAAAGTTTTTCTGCATTTGACTTTAAGAAGTTGATGTATTGTGTCTTCACAGCTGGTGTTAATTGACCTTCAATGATGAATCTCGTGAGATATCGCACGAGTACTCCCTTGAATAATCCACCATCGCCGCCGCCTTCATTTCGCAATACGCCAGTGCTGATGTCAGTTAACTGCCCGCTGGAAATTGCAAACTCTGCAGCCTTTATTGCATCAGCCTGGTAGCCATTTGCGTTCGTGATAGAAAACAATTCGAGTGCCGCACCAATAAATGTTCCCTGGTTGTATGTAAACTTCCAAACCTGGTTTTTTGTTCCGTTCTTTTCGATGTTATCATAGACCCATCCGGTACTGGCATCGTACAATGTTGATTTTTGCCAGTCGTAGATTTTCTTAGCCCAGGCAAGGTCGTCTGCATTATTAAATTTCTTATAGAGTCGTGCGGCAAGAATTGCAGCTGGTAAATTTGATGGTGCATTTTTTGAAGGATTGTCTTTTCGCCACCAAATTCCTCCACCAAGGTCAGCACTCCAACCATTTTTTATATCGTTCCAGAGTAAGAGCGTTATATCCTTGTATGCGTCATCGCCGGTTGCATTGAAAGCACGTAGGCATGCCAGGGCCATCCACTCCATATCATCATAATAAAAATTGATATAGCTGTTTGAATTCATTGCTTTGATTCCGGCTGTTACTTCATCCATTCTTGATTTCAGCGAAGCAGACGGGTTTCTCAAGTAGAGATCAACGAGCACATCAAGGCCGTGGGCAGAAGGCCAATACTGCGTCCAGCTCGAAGCGGAGTTCGTGCTGGTGAAATATTTTCCTGCAGGCGACCAGAAAAGATTCAATGAAGCTTGCGCTGAATCTGCAATGGCAAGCCATTTATAAGTTGTTGTTCCGGCCCCTGGACCTGGAGGCGGTGGTACATCTTCGTCGGATTTTAAACATGATGTAAATAGAGTGACGGACAATACTGTTACTAATAATAACGATAGATCTTTCTTTCTTGTTCTCATATTCATGTTTTTAAAGCTTATGCACTTTTGCTCAGTGCAGCTACGGAGTTGTTCCGGCGTTTAAAGCCGAGATAAAAAAGAACGCCAGTTAAGACTAACCAGCGCTCAATTGCCCCTAAGCAATTGCCATCGTACACATGCTGATCGAAACGAGTCAGCAAGAACTTTAGGTTACGAAATACAGAATGCTATTCAAATATCTTTCTCGCGGACTGACTTCTATTGCTTCTGATAATTTTGGGTGTAAACGCCATCACTACCTCTCAATGAAACCCAGAAATCAGCTTTGCTGCCTTGCGTTAAATAATTGCGATCGAATTTCCAACTGAAATCAAATGCACTTCCATTGTTACGATTCAGGTCAATCGTTCTATATGCGACCGAACTTGGGTACTGCCCGTCTTGTCCTGGAGGATCACCAAAAGTTGAGTTGATCCAAAGATCTTTATCACCGGTTCCGTCGTTTATTACCATTTTGTATTTGTAGCGCTCTTCCAGGCCCCATGGAACAGTTTGCAAATTCACTGTCCAGCCGTTGTATCGCCAAACTCCGTTCGATGTATAAGGAAGGGTAAACCAAAAATCATTTCCCTGGCAATACCAAAGCCGAACAGATTTCACTTCTGCAGATGTTGAATTGATATTATTGAAGTCAAGTACAATTCGCATGATCTTGTCGGCGCCAACAAAGTCATTTGTTCCGTTCACTCCGATTACATTCACGCCATTATCAACGAAGGTGTAAAAACTGGTTGGGGTTCCTGCTATTCCGTCGACGAATCGATATGTTCCTGCTTTCAATTTTGTAAAGATTTCGAAGATCCCTGGGGACAGTTGTCGCATCTTAAGTGCATTTGCCAATGCATCCCCGCCTTCAGTTGCAGTGCCGGTGATATAAACTTCGCCCGGTAATGTGGCAAAACCTCCGGGACGTTCGAGTTCAATAATTCTTGATTGTTCGGATTTTTTTACTGTTGTTCCTTTCGTAGCATAGACAGTCCATTTAAACTTCTTTTTTTCAAAGAATGCTGAGCCGCCAAGCGTTGCGATTTTGTTCAATTCACCATGCGGTAAAGTGAGTTTGTTATTTACGCCGCGATTGTCAGATACAACAGTGTAAAACGGTTGTGAAAAGTCCCCGCCTGCCTGATCGAATGCTACTTCATACAAAACGAGTGATCCGTCTTCTGCTTTGGCCTGTTCCCACTCAAAAGTTTCAGTGAGATTTGCTGCTGGCTTCAGCTTGATGAATTTATTATCTGCTGGTGCAAACATTCCCGGCACTGGGGTGACATTAAGATTAATGTCTCGTTCATTTTTATCGCAGCCTGCAAAAAGCAAAATTGCAAAGATGGAGGCAAGATATTGAAGCATCTTATTTTTCATAATCGTTTATTTAAACTTTTTAGTAGTTCGGGTTTTGACTGAGTTGCGTATTCAATGCACGCTCTGATGGTGGAACAGGCCAGAGATAATGTTTTTGAGGATTGAATGTTCTCAATTGAACACGCAAATAACCGTTGTCGATTGTTGCATCACCATACTTTGCGCCATGGAGCCATCCGTTAAGTACAGTTTCAGCAATTTTCCAGCGACGTATATCATCGATTCTTAAACCTTCCATTGCAAATTCAACCCGACGCTCATTGCGAATGAGTTGGGTCATGTTCGCATTACCCGGATAATCAAGTGCGCCTGCGCTGGTGAATCCGGCACGAGCGCGAATCACACGAATTGTTTTATTCCAAACATCTTGTGTCATTTGACCCAACGACTGCTTTGCTTCAGCATAATTCAAAAGCACTTCTGCAAAACGCAGGAGGTGAATATTAGTGCCTGCATTCATTCCGGCAATTGCATTTGGATCCCAATACTTTCTCCAATAGTAGCCCGTTGCTGTGCCCTGGCCTGCATTACTGTATTCGTTTCCTGCCTGGCCGTTGGGTGCTGAGCCCGGTTTGATATAAATTGTTTGTGTAGAGTTATCAGGATTTGTCCATTGATAGTTATGGTATACAATGGTTGCCTGTAAACGCGGGTCACGGTTCGCTGCAACATTATTTTCATCATAACCAGAGCCAGCTTCATTGATCATTTTTCCATTGGTCATGATGTATGAATCAACAAGTTCCTGAGAGGGAGAAAGATTGTTTGTTCTCGCGCCAGCGGAAATTGGTGCGAAATCAATGTACTCGCCCCAGGTTCTTAACGTGGGTACATACTGAAGAGACAGGATCGATTCATTATTATTTTTATTGATCACTTTATCGCTGAAGAGGTCGCTATAGTTTGATACAAGTGAATAACTTCCATTGGTAGTATTGCCGATGAGTTGTTCGCATGCAGCAATTACTTCATTCATTTTGTTTCCTTCGTAAAGCAAAACTCTTGACTTTAGTGCGATAGCCGCACCGCGGGTAATTCTTCCATTGTCGTTTGCACCGTATTGCTCTTTTGCCGGAAGAACAGAAGTTGCGGCATCCAATTCAGCAAGGATAAAAGCCAACACATCGGCTTTCGGACTGCGGCTGATCGTCTTTGCTTCATCGCCCGTGATCTCTGAGGCGAGAAGAGGAACATCACCCCACCAATTCATCAGGTTAAAGTGATGCCATGCCCGTACAAAACGAGCTTCACCTTTCATACGCTCACGTGTAGCCGCATCAAGGGTTGTGTTCTTATCCACGTTACCGAGAAATATATTGCATGATTTTATTCCACCATAGTAAAAGGCCCAGTCACTTTGAAATCTTGGAAGGCTTGGCGTAAAATTGCCGCTGGCAATCGCGTCAGCGCCAGTATTTACACCGAGTTTCGTGAAGGCATTGTCACTCATTGCTTCGTTGTAAAAGACGCGAGTGCTTGAGTACATTGTTCCGTAAATATTGTTCAGCGCATTATTTACGTTGTCGTTGCTTTGCCAGAAAGTAAGCTCGGTGAAGCGATCGCGTGGTGCGAGGTCAAGTTTTTTACAACTAGCCAGTATCAGTAATACTGCTGCTGTAATGGTTAAGTATGATTTTTTCATTAGCATCGTTGATCGTTTTTCATGTTAAAAAGTGATGTCAATGCCGCCACCGTAAAACACGGGAAGAAAATAGGCGCGCGCACTGTTTGCGCCGGCGTTGAAACTGCTGTTGCTGTCGAATTCGGTAATCTCCGGATCGATAAAATTGAGTCGCGTTAATGTAAACACGTTTTGCGCGGTAAAATAGATTCGAACGTTCTGAATCTTTGCTTTACCTGAAATGCGCTGTGGTAATGTATAGCCGAGCTGAATATTTTTCACACGCACATATGCCGCGTCAAAAAGATAGAGATCGGAACCGGTGCGATAGTTATTTGTGTTTGATGCAGACCCGGCTTCTGACAGCCGCGGATAAGTCGCATTCGGATTTGTTGGTGTCCAATAATCCGTTTGGTGACGATACATTGTTCCGCCGTATCCAAAATGGAATGGTTCTACCTGCTCGCCACGGATCATGGCTTCCCGTTTACCTACGCCCTGTACAAAAAGATTGAAATCAAATCCTTTGAATGTGACATTGTATGTGAAACCAAACGTGTACCTGGGAAACGGATTTCCAAGAATAAATTTATCCTTATCGTCAATTACTCCGTCGCCGTTTCTGTCGACAAATTTCAGATCACCTGCAGTTACGGTACTACCTGCAAACTTTGGTGATTTATTGATGTCGTCCAGTGTTTGATAAAATCCATCGGTCTTATAACCGTAATAAACGGTGATGGGCTGACCAACACGACGAAGCAGTTCGAACTCTTCTTTCCGTTCAATTTGTTCTTGTGCGCCGGAAGTCAATGCAACCAGTTCATTTAAGTTATCAGCAATATTTGCAGTGATTACATGATTGAAAAGTCGTCCCGGGATATTATAAGAGGCTTTGATTTCCCAGCCACGATTCTTTACCTCCGCAACGTTGTAGTCTGGGAAGCCAGCACCGAATAATTGAGGAACATCGCGACGCTGGTAAAGAATGTCAGTAGTCGATTTATTGAAATAATCGAATGAAAATTCCAGCCTGCGATTCAATACTGATACATCTACACCAACATTCAGTGTTGCTGCTTTCTCCCATGTAAGATCTGGGTTGCCGAGTGTATACCCGGCGCCACCGACAGCAGCGTTATTAAAGCCATATGCGTTGGCATAGTTGAAGAAGGATGTTTGATATTGGTATGCATTCACATTTTGATTGCCGAGTATTCCATAGGAAGCCCGAACTTTTATGTCACCAATTCTATCTTTCACGTTAGCAAAGAAATTCTCTTCCGTCATCCGCCATGCTGCTGATACTGATGGAAAAAAGCCCCATCGGTTATCTTTCGCAAATTTTGAGGAACCATCGTAGCGAAAATTAAATTCAACAAAATAGCGATCGCTGTATGAATAATTTGCTCTGCCAAAAACAGAATTGATACTTGTTTCTGTTGTTCCCTGTATTGAATTGAATGAGCCAGTCGGGCTAACAATGGTACCTGTTGTTGGTACACCCAGGTTCGGGTCGGTCATTGTTTTTAATACCTGGCTTGCTTCAGACTTGAATGATTCGTTTGCAGTCCCGGCGAGAATTGTAAATTCATGGTTCTTGATTGCTTTGTTGTATTCGGCGATGAATTGCAAGTTTGTGAAAAGAGATTTTGAATTGCGATCAGACACTTCGAGATCATTACCATACGCACCGCCTGGAAGAAATTTCAATTCAAGTCTCCTGCTGAAACTGGTATTAGATCGAACGGTTCCACCGAATACGCCACGTATTTTCAAATCTTTTGTGATGGCAAGTTCAGCATTGATATTGCCGAAGATTTCGTCGTCGTTGCTGTTGCGATACCCGCCATTTTCCAAAATTGCTTTTGGATTGAATTGGGCAGATACGGGATTAGTAAGATAATTTCCTGCTGTATCCTGGAAAGAATAATAGAGTGGCACACGCGAAGCATCTACCAGCAAGGTTCCGGTATTGAACGAGTGATCCTTGCCCTGTACTTTAACATAACTCAAAATTGAATTCAACTTGAGTCGGCCATATTCGTGCGTTTGATTCATCCGAATATTGTAACGCCTATACCCATAATCTGGTCCGATAAAATTGTTCTTTTGATCGAGGTAACCAACAGATAGCATGTACGTGTTGTTTTCACCGCCGCCGCTGAACGATAAATTGTGCGATTGCTGAACGGCGTCATGCAGCAGGTTGTTCACGTTCCAGTCTCCATCACCCCGAGCCGAAAATTCCTGAATTTGAGCAGGAGTAAAGGCGGGTGAAAGTCCGGAGTTTGCAAGTGATTCGTTTTTATAGTATGCGTTCTCCCATGCATGCACTGGTGAATAGGTAACACGTGGTGTTTGTACCCCATAAATTCCACTGTAACTAACCTTCAACGGTGAATTTTTCTTTCCTCTTTTTGTCGTGATGAGTAGAACACCGTTTGCACTTCGGGAACCGTAGATTGCTGCAGAGCCTGCATCTTTTAATACTGAAACAGACTCGATGTCTGATGGATTGAGCAAATTTATATCGCCACCGACAATCCCATCGATAACAACGAGCGGAGTATTATCTCCTAATGTACCGAGCCCACGAATATTGATATTTACGCCCTGGCCGGGTTCGAAATTCCGTTGCTGAATGATTAGATTCGGTGATATGCCCTGGAGTGCTGTTGAAAGATTGGTGACGGGCCGACCTTCTATCGATTTTTTATTTATACCATCAACAGCTCCTGTAACAGAAATTCTTTTTTGGGTTCCGTAACCAACAACAATTACGTCGGCTAATTCTTTATTGTCAGCATTCAGAACGACGTTCAGAATTTTTCGTCCTTGTAATGTAACCTCGCGCGCGGAGTATCCAACGTATGAAAAAACAAGTGTGCCGTTTGACTTGTCATCCGGAATGTTGAGTTCGAAATTACCAGATGCATCGGTGGTTGTTCCGATCGTAGTTTCCTTTAAAAGAACACTAACACCTGCGATTCCCATATTTGATTCGTCCGACACTTTTCCGGAGATACTGATAACATTTTCATCACTGGCAGTAACAGGGCGGGCAGAAAAATTGGTACTGTTACTGCCCTCTGTCAAAGGGAGTTTTGGCTTTAATGATTGGAGCACCACTTTATCTTTAACCATCATGTAATTGATGCCAAGGGGAGTAAGCAGAATTTTTGCAACTTCTACAATAGGCTTATTGGTAACGTTGACAGAGACCCGTTGATTGACATCGATTTCATCGTTGGCGTATACGAATATCAACCCGGTTTGTTTTTCGATTTTCTCCAGCACAGAGGCGAGGCGTTCGTTGCGAACATTTAGCGTAACGTTGTCTTTGCCTTGTTCTGAGGGCAACTGGTTTGAAACCGCGCTCGCGGTGCTGGTTTTCGCATAACCCAACTGCGCTTGCAGTGGCAGGAAGCCGACCAATGTCAGCTGACTTAGCAGTAGTAGTTTCTTCATATGGAGCTTTTTCGTTTTTGAGCAAGCCGGCTCGCCGGTTGTTGATTATCGTGGTCATCAATTTAGAACTGGAACTCAATTGTTCAGTTGTAGCTTTTGTGAATCGACAGCTATCAAAAATTCGTTGTTAGTTATTTTATAATATATTTTTCGCGACTTCGATAATGACAGGTAGTAAAGTATTTCTTCAAGGGTATTATTCTGAAAAGAACCAGTTAGTATATAAGACCTTGCTTCATCATCGAGGAATACGGCTTTCTTACCGAAGTTCCGTTCGAGTTCGATAGCGATGTCTTCCAATGACCGTGCTTTGAAAATCAATCTGCCTTCGGTCCAGGCCTTATCATCAACAACTTCAGTTGGAAGCAGTTTTATATTTTCTTCGGTTAGTGTATAACTAACTTTATTGTTCGGTGTAATGAAGACCGTATCAGCTTTCCTGTTTTTGTTTCGATATTTTGGAATGAAGGCGACTTTACCTGTCGCTACCGATGTTTCAACGATTTTTTCATTACTATAAGCGCGGACGTTAAAGGAAGTACCCAAGACGTTAACCGTTCCATTTGTAAGATGAATGATAAATGGTTTTTTCGGATTCTTTACCACATCAAAAAACGCTTCACCGTTCAGATGTATTTCGCGGGTATCTCCTTCGAAAAGGCGAGGGTATTCAATTTTGCTATCGGCATTCAGCCAAACTTTACTGCCGTCTGATAATTCGATGATGCTTCTGACACCTTTTGTATTTCGCTTTTCCTCGATATTAGTGAGATCGCGATTGGTATTTTCGGATTTGGATGCCGACCACCAGGAAGCTCCGAGCCATAGCGCTGTTATAGTGGCGGCAGCAAGAGACATGCGCATTGCCAATTTACGAGTCCGGCCATGACGATCTTCTTTTGGTTCAAAGGAAACAGGAGCGATTTCGGTTTTCAAATCAAGTTGCGTCAATACTTTCTGCAACGAATCTTCTACAAAGCCTTCATTCGAATGGTCATGTTCTTCCCAAAATTTGTGAAGCAGTAAATATTCTTGTTGTAATGAAGGATCTGTAGTTATAAGGATCTCCAATTCTTGCAACTCGGAAAGTGTGGCTTCCCCGGATAATTTTTTGCTGACTAGTAAAAGAAAGTGATTGTTGGTCATGCCATGTTTGTTAAGGGATGGATGCTGTAGTAAGACAGCAGGAAAGAAAAAATTACTTACAGGAAATATTAAATAGCGAAAATTAAAAGTACAAGTAGGGAAAGCGGGAGGCCGTTTTTCGGATTTTTCTTTGACGAATCATCTTGAAAACTGGCGACGGCTGTACTTAATTTTTTGATAGCGCGAAAAAGTTGCGTTTCAACAGTTCGAGGGGAAATATTGAGAATCTCAGCAACCTGTTTGTATCGAAAGCCTTCTTCTTTTATGAGTTTAAAAACGGTTCGACATTGTTCGGGCAATTGTTCAATCGCTAATTGAAGTTTCAGGTTCATCTCTTTCCATTCCAGTTCTTTTTCCGGATTATGGAGAGACGCCATTTCTGCAGCACCTGGTTCGGGTTCTATACTGACGTGAATCTTTGAATATTTTTGGAGATAGTTCAGTGAGTGATTACGAACGGCAACAAACAAGTATGTTTCAAGGATCTGGATGGCGGCGATCTCTTCACGGCTACGCCAGATTTTTACCATGATATCGTTAACTATTTCCTCTGCGGCTTCTTTCCGTTCTACATACAGGATGCAAAATTTAAAAAGCCGTGGAAAAAACAAACGATACAAATCTTCAAAAGCTTTTTGATCGCTTTTGCCGATTTGGGTCTGCAAGTTTTTAATAAGTGCGTTATCAATTTTCATAAGCAGCAATCACGAAGTTAAGTTAGTAAGTATGGCTTGGTTAGAGTGCTTTCAAGCAATTTTGTGGAGAAATGTGCTTGATGCAACTGGCAGATTGCCTGAATTTCGTGCAGTTTGATTACCAGTCAACAACATAATAATAAGTATGACCTGGTCAGTTTCAAATGCAGCCGATAAGCTGTGAATCGGGTGAGGGTTCATAGCAGCAAGCAATCTGGTTATGGGAAAGACAGGAAAATGACGGGGATTACTTACAGGAGGGGGGAATTTTTTTGGGAGCGGCAGATTAGAATACAGAATTCAGAATAAAGGAGACAGAATTTGGCGAGCCTCCCTATTGCGATATGTATTCGGTGACACGAGGTTGCCGCACGTGAGATTCTGTCTCCTTTATTCTGAATTCTGTATTCTAATCTGCCGCCTTCCAAAAAATCC
>JACMLR010000212.1 GCA_014379515.1 Chitinophagaceae bacterium | reverse complement strand
GTTCAGGCTCGATGGAATAAAGCCACTCGCAACTGCCGACAAAGAAGGCTTTGCCAAAATAATTTCAATAAGAAACGAAACGGCAACAATTGCAACAAGTGCAATAATGAAGGCTTCCATCTTGCGCATGCCAAGTCGTTGCAGGAAAAGAAGAAGGAATGTGTCGAGCACTGTAATACTAACTCCCCAGATAAGTGGAAGTCCCGTTAGCAAATGAATACCGATCGCCATACCGAGCACTTCCGCGAGATCGGTTGCAGCAATTGCAACTTCGGCAAGCAAGTACAAAATGAAGTTGACTCCTTTCGGATAGGTTTCCCTGTTAGCTTGTGCAAGATCGCGCCCACGAACAATTCCAAGTCGCGTCGATAAACCCTGTAGCAACAATGCCATAAGATTACTCATCAAAAGAACCCAGATCAGTTTATACCCGAACTGGCTGCCACCTGCAAGATCGGTTGCCCAATTACCCGGATCCATGTATCCAACGCTGACAAGATAAGCCGGGCCGAAAAACGCGAAGATTTTTCTCCAACCTACTTTTCGTTTACTTATATCGACCGACTCGTGCACTTCACTCAGCGACGCATCGTTGTCAAGTTTATTCATCATATTTAGCGAAGATCTTTTTTGCGACATTTTCACTTACTGTAATCGCAGGGTGATTTTTTATCTTTATCTCGATTGAATTATCAAATGAAAATTTCTTTCGAATCTCCAGTTTACTACCGAGCTGGATGTTCTTATGGTTTAACAAGTCAAGCATCTCCGGCGATTGATCACCAATGCCACTTACTTCTGCAACTGTATTCAATGGAAGATTCAACAGGTCAACTTGCTTTACCAGCGTTACTTTACCCGTACTATCAGGAATCGGATCACCATGCGGATCGGTTTTCGGGAATCCTAAAAATTCGTCCATCCGGTCAATCAGCTTTTTACTACTGATATGTTCAAGTTCCTCGGCGATTTCATGAACTTCATCCCAACCAAAATTCAACTTCGTTACGAGGAAAAACTCCCACAGCCGATGCTTGCGGATAATCTGCAAAGCCACCTTTCTTCCTTCCAGCGTCAGCTTAAACCCTTTATATTTTTCATATAAAAGCAGTTTCTGTGTTTTTAATTTTTTCAACATATCTGTTACCGACGCCGCCCGGGTTTGTAAGGCAGCAGCCAATTCGTTGGTGGTAACAATGCCATCCTCTTCCTGGAGATGGAAAATGGCTTTGAGATAATTTTCTTTACTGGATGAATATTTCATCTATCTAAAATAAAATTTAGACAAATCTAAAAAAATATCTGAATACTTAATAAAATTTTTTATGGGTGGGCTTGAATGACTACTTTTAGCCGCCAACATCATGGATATGAAACGCGTTTGGATTTTTTTTCTCGTTCCCTTTCTTTTCATCAATTGCAAAAACAAAAAGCAATCGTTGAAAGACGATGATGTGGTTGATATCACAGAATTTATAGAATTTTTTCCGGAGGCTAAATTGCCGGTACGTGTGGGCGACACGACACTCACCCGTAAAACGACCGATTCTGCACTGATAGGTTATAAAATCTTCACCCAGTTTATTCCTGATTCAGTACTTACGAAAGAGTTTGGTAAGACTGCCCGGCCCAAACTATACCCGATCGCACGAACGCAGGAAAAAGGAAAAGAAATTTATCTTTTTATCAAAGCCGTTAACGGCACTAAACGTGTTGGATTCCTTGCCTGTTTTACGAAAGATGAAAAGTATCTGAACGCTATGGCGTTGGTTAGAAATTCAACCGATAAAACTGCTTCTGCCTACGGCCTGCTTGATAATAAGTTTCAGTTAACGACTTACCGCGAGCGAAAAACCGGGGCGGACTTGCACTTTAAAAGAAATGTCTATTTCTATAATAGCGCGGCCAACGAGTTTACCTTGATCATGACGGAGCCGAACGAAGAGATCATCGAACAGATCATTAACCCGATCGATACCTTCGCAAGAGCTGGAAAATTTTCCGGCGATTATGTGAAAGACAAACGGAACTATATCTCAGTCCGAGACACGAAAAAAACAAACGAATTCCAATTCTTTATTCACTTCGAAAAAGATAAAGCGACCTGCACAGGAGAGCTGAAGGGAATTGGGAAAATGATTGATAAGAATACCGGATTATACCAGGCTCCGGGCAATCCCTGTGCGATTGAATTTAAGTTCAGCGCAGCTGCCGTGTCGCTTAAAGAAACTGGTGGCTGTGGTTCTTATCGCAACATCAAGTGTTTTTTCGAAGGCAGTTACCCTCGAAAAGCGGTCCCCAAGCCGAAAGCAGCTTCCAAAAAGAAATAAGCTGTCGTTTTGTTGATCACCACAACTCCTTCTTTTAGCCACCCCATCCACAATTCATTTTGATATTTTACCGTTATATTGCGGCTCGTTTGTGTATAGTTTACACAAGCAATGCTTTGCCGCAATCAGACTAATGAACTTTTTATGAGCTTTACGCATTACAAAGTACCCTACGCAACCGATGAACGTTATGGAAAAAAAATCGCCTACTTCTCAATGGAATTTGCGGTTCACCAACCCCTAAAAATTTATAGTGGCGGTCTTGGATTCTTGTCCGGTTCCCACCTTCGAAGCGCTTATGAATTGCGCCAGAATCTGATCGGAATTGGAATTTTATGGAAGTACGGTTACTACGACCAGGCGCGTAACCAGGATCAGACGTTGCAAGTCACCTGGATGGAAAAGAGTAACAGCTTTCTTGAAGATACCGGCATAAAGTTTCAGATCACTATTCACGATCACCCTGTATGGGTGAAAGTTTGGTACCTCAACCCTGAAACGTTTCAGTCTGCCCCACTTTTTTTATTAAGCACTGATTTACCAGAGAACGATTACGTTTCACAAACAATCACCCATCGTTTGTACGATGCGAATGTGGCTACGAAAGTTGCCCAATTTATTTTGCTTGGTGTTGGTGGTGCGAAACTGGTAGACGAAATTGGTTTCAATCCGGAGCTTTATCATTTAAATGAAGCGCATGGAGTGTCGTCCGTTTTTTATCTCTATAAAAAATACGGCAACGTTGAAGATGTTCGCAAAAGATTAGTGTTTACGACCCATACTCCGGAGGAAGCTGGAAACGAAAAGCATGATATTTTCCTTTGTCAGAAGATGAGTTATTTCTGCGGGCTGAGTATTGATGAGGTTCGTCAACTTACCGGTTTGAAAGATGATCAGTTTAATCACTCATTAGTTGCTTTGCGATTTGCGAAACTCGCCAATGGAGTATCACAATTACATGGTGAAGTGTCAAGAATCATGTGGGCAAAATATGAAAATATTTGTCCAATAATTTCGGTGACTAATTCACAGAACTGGAGATATTGGGCCGACAAACAACTTTATCGCGCAAGCGAAGAAAGCAATGATTCATGGTGGGATGATCGAAAGAAGTATTTAAAGCGTCGTTCATTTGAAATAGTTGCTGATCAAACAGGAAAAATATTTGACCCTAATGTGTTTACCATTGTTTGGGCACGACGGTTTGCCGGGTATAAAAGAGCCGAGTTAATAACGCGTGATAAAGAACGATTCGAGCGTTTACTTTCCAATAAAAAGTACCCGGTACAAATCATCTGGGCGGGTAAGCCGTATCCAATGGATTATCCTGCAATAAATGATTTCAATAACCTTGTTCACCTTAGCAGGAACTACAAAAATGTAGCAGTTCTTGTGGGCTACGAACTCACGCTTTCAAAACGAATGAAGCAGGCGTCTGATATCTGGTTAAACAATCCGCGTGTTCCGCGTGAAGCTTCAGGAACAAGTGGAATGACTGCAGCCATGAATGGCGCCGTGAATTTCTCGACCGATGATGGTTGGATACCGGAATTTATTAATCACGGAAACAACGGGTATGTTGTTCCCAAAGCTGACTATGGACGTATGAGTGTGCAGGAACAGGATGATTACGATTTAGATAAATTGTATGACATCCTTGAAAATGAAATCTTGCCGACCTATTACGAACACTATGATACGTGGAGGCAAATTTGTAAAAATGGAATGCGCGATGTTCGCTTTCGCTTTGATGCCGGACGAATGGCGCACGAGTATTACGAACTGCTTTATAAATAGATTGTTGAACTTGTCCTTTAACAAAACCTGCCACCTGGCAGGTTTTTCGTTTTATGTAATGTCCGATCACCCCGCATCCAAGCTCTTGAAACCGGTCAATGTTGATTGGTCAACCCTAAAAAGAATATCATGAGATTTATTTGTGTTTTACTACTGGCAGTGATGTTGAATTCTTCTGTTCGGGCTGCTGACGACAAACTCGTTACAGCGGTTTTGAAAGAAGCGACGGTGTATCGGGCAGGTGCTGAATTGGTTCATGTCGCTCGCTTAACATTGCCACAGGGAACAACGGAGGTAATTATTGACGGGATCAGTAATCGCGTGGATTTAAACAGCATTCAAATTAATACTGGCGGAAAGGTTACCGTCATGTCTGTCGAATTCTCCACCGATTATCTTAAGCCGGTTATCAAATCAATGATAGTTAGAAAGCTTGAGGATTCTATCGAGTCAGTACAAACTGAACTTGCTAAAGTCCAGGTGCAATTGCGAACAGGGAGGGAGTTGTTGGATTTACTGAAGAGCAATCGGCAAATAGGCGGTACACAAACAGGTTTGAGTGTTGCTGAACTTATTAAGATGATCGATTACTATAAATTAAAATCACTCGAGCTGGAAACTGAAATGGCTGCTCAAAAAATGAAAGAGCTTAAGCTGAATAAGTTGATCCAAAAAATTCAACAGCAGATAAACGAGGAAGAGCAGAAGAACACAAGCACAACCGGCAAACTGTTGCTTAAGTTACTGACGCCAATGCCGGGTACTTATAATTTTAATATCTCTTATCTAACACCACTCGCTTTTTGGAATGCTGCGTATGATCTGAATATTGAAAACATTCAAAAGCCTGTCGCTTTAAGTTATAAAGCTAAAGTGGTTCAAACAACGGGGATTGATTGGAAGGATGTGAAACTTACATTGGCAACCTCGATGCCTGCGCAGCAAGGAACAGCACCTGTCTTCCAGGCATGGTTCCTTGAATATGCTGATCCAATTGCAAAAATGGAGTCGCGATTAACAAATTCTATCCAGGGTACATTGCAAAGCAAAGTTGCAGGCCTGGAAATGATGAGCCAGGATAAAAGACTTTCCGAGGCAGTTGTTGTGGGTTATCTCAGTACCACAAACACTCAAAAGCCGTTGTATGTCGTGAATGGCGAACCCGTCAGTGATGAGGAATATCAAAATATTGATCCGGGTTTGATTAAGTCGATCGAAGTTTTGAAAGAAAATGCATCTTCATTATATGGGGCGCGGGCCGCGAATGGTGCAATCCTGATCACATTGAAAGATGGTATCAATGATCATACGACGATGAATGACAACGATCTTAATGTGAGCTTCACAATTGATATTCCGTATGACGTGCCATCAAACGGGAAGGAACAACAAGTGACGTTGAAAGAATTTACCGTTCCTGCTTTTTACAAATATTATGCAGCGCCTAAATTGGATAAAGATGCATACTTACTTGCTGGAGTTGCCGACTGGGAATCGTTGAATCTTCTTCCGGGTGAAGCAAATATTATGGTCGAGGGAACATACATCGGTAAAACATTTATCGATCCTAACTCAACGCTCGATACGCTTACGCTTACCCTGGGCCGTGATAAACGCGTAGTTGTTAAGCGCGAAAAACTGAAAGATTTCAGCAGCGTAAAGTTTCTCGGCAATTTCAAAAAGCAAGTCATTGCCTATGAAATAACGGTAAAAAATAATAAGAAGGAAAAAACGGATATGATTTTAAAGGATCAATTTCCAATATCTTCCAACAAGGAAGTAGAAGTTGAATTGGTTGAGTCGTCAAATGGGTCTGTCAATGCCGAACTGGGAGTTGTTACGTGGAAATTGAATCTTGAACCGGGTGAATCCAAAAAAATTCGGGTGAGTTACAGTGTTCGATATCCGAAAGATAAAGTGCTCAACTTGTAATTGACGAGGCAAGCATCGCAGGAATCGAACGCATTTATTTTCTCATGATAGATCAATGAAACGCGACAAAACTTTGTCGCGTTTTCTATCTTTCCAATCGCTAAATTTACCCAAACCACTGTTATTTGAGAAATGCTGCCTGGAGATTGTTTCAACCGTTTCTTGTATTGGGAGTAATCACCCTCATTGGTGTCATTGGGTATATGGTAATCGAAGATTTCACGTTGGTGGAGGCGGTTTACATGACCACTATCTCAGTAACAACCGCGGGATTCACAGAGGTGCGGCCGCTGTCTGAAGCGGGTCGCATGTTTACCGTATTCTTGTTGATTACCAGCTGGTGTTCCTTTGCGTTTGCATTAACCAGGATTACTCAATATCTCATCAACGGTGAAATCAATCAATATTTTAAAACGCGTCGAACTATGCGATCAATTGACAAACTAAACGATCATGTGATTATTTGCGGTTTTGGACGGAACGGTTCACAGGCCGCCCAAACACTCGGTTATCATGGCGAAAAATTTGTCGTAATTGAAAATCGGTTAGAGATTTACCAGGAAGCCATACTCGACGACCCGGACATGTTAATCGTTTATGGTGATGGAACAGATGATGACATTCTTAAAAAAGCCGGTATTGAAAAAGCTAAAGCGCTGATCACTGCATTGCCACTGGATGCACACAATGTGTTCATCGTCTTATCCGCCCGATCAATGAATCCAGGCATTCAAATAATTAGTCGCGCATCTGATCGCAATACATACCCGAAATTAAAAAAAGCCGGAGCGAATAGCGTGATCATGCCCGATAAAATCGGCGGAACCCATATGGCAACCCTTGTTTCAAAGCCCGACGTAATTGAATTCATCGATTATTTATCTGGAGAAGAAGGGGAGGCGATTCATATTGAATCCGTTTCCTATGATATGTTGCCAGAACAGATTCGAGACAAATCACTCAATGAAATTATGTCGTGGAAAAAGACCGGTGTTAATTGCATCGGGCTCAAAGACATTGAGGGCAAGTTTATGATCAATCCACCACAGGATGTACTTGTCAAAGAAGGAATGAAAGTCTTAGTACTGGGAACCAAACAACAAATTCAACGAATGAAAATGAATATAGGAGATTGATAACAATCGGATAATAAAAAACGCGGGCAAAAACTTATTGCCGGCGTTTTTTATTATCTCAAAAATTATTTTCCAACTACTTCAATGAGTTCTATGTCGAATACCAACGCCGATCCTGCTTTGATTAATGGCCCTGAATCGCTGTCGCCATAAGCAAGATTTGACGGGATAAATAAGCGCCATTTGCTACCTGCAGGCATCAACTGCAATGCCTCAACCCATCCCTGGATGAAGTCTGTTACTCCCGAAGTATAAGGCTGCCCTCTGTCAACCGAACTATCAAACACTTCTCCCTTAATTGTGGTTCCATGATAATGTACTTTCACCCTGTCCGTAGCTAAAGGCTTTGGGCCTGTTCCTTCTTTTATTATGCTGTATTGCAACCCACTTGCGGTTGTGATCACTCCGGGCTTAGATTTATTTGCAAGGAGAAATGCTTCACCTTCTTTTCTGACCGCGGAAGATTTTTGACTTCTTGCTTGCTGCATATAAGTCATGATGATGTTATTCACGTCGCCATCCTTTAATGCCGGCTTGCCAACATTGCAATCATTGATTGCTTTTGTAACAAGTGCACTACTGATGTTACTAATGCCTTGCTCACGGTAAAAATTTGCAATGCTCACACCAATAGCATAGCTGAACGAATCTGTTTGATTTTTCAACCGTAATGGAGTTGCTGCCGTTGTATTTTTGCTAGCTGGTTTGGAAGGCGTGGCTGCTTTTTTGGAAGTTGTTTGACCAATTGCAACTGTTCCCACAAGCGAAAATAACAGGATCAAAATTTTCTGCATGATTTAATTTGATTAAGCCGTAAAATTACAAAGAAATGAAGGATTGTCCTCTTGCGCGTCTGATTTCCGGTGTTAAAACGCCACGCAACTTTTTTTATTTTGAACAAAAAAATCAACATGACTGAGTTTAAAAAATCTCCTGAAATCCGCTGGTCTGATCTTGATCCAAATTTCCACGTAAGGCATTCCGTGTATTATGATTGGGGTGCGTACTGCCGGATGTGTTTTTTGGTTGAACTCGGTTTGAGTCCAAACGTTTTGACAGAGCATCAATTTGGACCCATTTTATTCCGGGAAGAATGCACATTCCGCAAAGAGCTTCGTTTCGGTGACGATCTCACGATTGACCTTCATTTAGTGCGGTCGCGGCAGGATTTTTCCAGGTGGACTATCCGACATTCCCTTTTTAAGAATGGGGACGTAGTTGCTGCCATTCTTAGTGTCGACGGGGCCTGGATTGACACGGCTAAGAGGAAACTTACCGCGCCGCCTCAAATTGGCGCCGATGTTTTCAGTCAAATGCCCAAAAGCCCTGATTTTGAGTGGATAAATAAGTGATCCGTTAACAAATTTTTCGCCGATTCCGGCGTTATTTTAGCTTCAATCAATACCTATGTACAAACTTATATTGCCCCTGTTGCTACTTGTCGGAATTTCTACAACTGCTCAGGACGAAAGCTCGAAAAAGGAAGGTGGATTTTTAAAAAAGGCTGGTGGCGTACTAAACAAAGTCAAAGGGGGAAGCAACGGATCTCCGTTGTCTAACGACGAGATCATTGCCGGATTAAAAGAGGCATTATCCGTTGGCGCATCCAATAGTTCACAAAAGTTATCAGCCCTCGATGGATTTTTTGCAAACGCTGCGATCAAAGTTTTGATGCCGCCCGAGGCAAAGAAAGTTGAATCAACACTTCGTGCCGCCGGGCTTGGTTCCATGGTTGACAAGGCAATTCTGTCGATGAATCGCGCGGCTGAAGATGCGTCGAAGTCTGCTGCACCAATCTTCATCGATGCAATTAAGAGCATGAGTTTCCAGGATGCATTCAGTATTTTAAAAGGAAGCGATACTGCAGCTACCAGTTATCTGAAAGGTCGCACAACAACGGCGCTTACCACTGCTTTCAAACCGGTGATCGAAGAAGCCCTGGTAAAAACGGATGCAACGAAATACTGGAAAGATGTTTTTGAAACCTACAACAAACTTCCAACGACTTTCAAAAAAATCAATACCGACCTTTCCGGATATGTAACGGAAAAGGCATTGAGCGGATTGTCTTTCCAGGT
>JACMLR010000211.1 GCA_014379515.1 Chitinophagaceae bacterium | reverse complement strand
TCTGTATTCAAGGATTTGGTTCACGCCAAGCCGCGGAGGGGCAAAGGGAGTCATTGTTTGTTTATCTAGCCGATGTCTCTGTATTCAGTTAAGATGGGAGTCGCGTCTAAAAGGATCAATCGATCTTCGCGGCCTGGTGACTTCGCGTGCCTGTATTTTTTTATTCTCGCTCGAAAGGATTTGGTTCACGCCAAGCTGCGGAGGCGCAAAGGGAGTCGTTGGTTGTTTATCTGACCGATGCAACTCTGTTAATTGAAATGGAAGTCGCGTCGAAAAGGATCAATGATCTACGCGGCCTGGCGACCGGGCGTGCCTGTATTTTGTATCGAAGGAGCCATATCGTCATCATTTAAAATCCGTTTTCTGTTACCTTTGCGTCTCGTAAAATTGCTGGACTTCAGCACTATCTTACAACAACTATAATATGTACAGATCTCATACTTGCGGCGAACTAAGACCAAGTCATGTCGGACAGACTATTACCCTTGCAGGCTGGGTACAGACAATTCGTAAATTTGGCAGCATAACATTTGTTGATCTTCGCGACCGCTATGGAATTACTCAATTGGTGTTTGGAGAAGAACTGAATCAACTACTAGATGACAGTCCACTTGGCCGCGAATATGTTTTGCAGATCACCGGTGTCGTCGAAGAAAGAAGCAACAAGAATTTAAATATTCCAACTGGTGAGATCGAACTAAATGTTTCGGCGCTTAAAATTCTAAATAAATCTGTAACTCCACCTTTCTCCATACAGGATGATACGGATGGTGGCGATGATCTGCGTATGAAATATCGCTATCTCGATCTTCGCAGAAATGCAGTCAAACGAAACCTGGAACTTCGTTATGCCGTCAACCGGAGCGCGCGCAATTATCTGCATGAAAACAATTTCATGGATATCGAAACTCCGTTTCTTATTAAGTCGACTCCCGAAGGTGCGCGTGATTTCGTTGTACCCTCCCGAATGAATGCTGGTCAGTTTTACGCTCTTCCGCAAAGCCCACAAACATTCAAGCAGTTACTTATGGTTAGCGGATACGATCGCTATTATCAAATCGTAAAATGTTTCAGAGATGAAGATCTTCGTGCAGATCGCCAACCGGAGTTTACACAGATAGATTGTGAAATGTGTTTCGTTGAGCAGGAAGATATTTTATCAATGTTTGAAGGGTTAGTGAGACGGATTTTTAAAGATGTTAAGCAAATTGATTATGTCGAAAAGATAGAACGTATGACCTGGGAAGATGCCATGTGGAAATATGGCAACGACAAACCGGATATTCGATTCGGAATGTCTCTGTGCAATTTGAAATTTCCATCACATACGTTTCCCGGCAAGCCTTCAATGGCCGAATTAATCGATACCGCTAATTTTCCGGTTTTTGATAATGCCGAAACAGTCGTCGCAATTTCGGTATCAAAAGCAAGTGAGTACACACGTAAACAAACGGATGAACTGATTGAGTGGGTTAAGCGACCGCAGATAGGAATGATGGGTATGGCGTTTATAAAATGCAATCCTGATGGCACTTTCAAAAGCAGTATTGATAAGTTTTATTCGGAAGAACGACTCAAAGCAATTGCTTCTGCAGTAAATGCAAAGCCGGGCGATTTGATTTTGCTTCTTGCAGGTGCTGAAGAAAGAACACGTAAGGCAATGAGTGAACTTCGACTTGAATTGGGTAAACGCCTCGGTCTTCGAAAAGAAAATGAATTCAAATTATTGTGGGTGTTAGATTTCCCGTTGTTTGAATATGATAGTGACGACAATCGGTGGGTTGCACGACATCATCCATTTACTTCTCCGAAGCCAGCGCATATAGAAATGATGATCAACAATGATCCAGTAATTTCCGACGCTGCTAAATACCTGGAACATCCATATGCCAATATAAAAGCGAACGCATACGATATGGTTTTGAATGGTAATGAAATTGGAGGTGGTTCCATTCGAATCTATCAACGCGAATTGCAGGAAAAGATGTTTGCTGCATTGGGAATGAGCAAAGAAGAATCACTTCACAAATTCAGTTTTCTTTTAGGTGCTTTTGAATATGGTGCGCCGCCCCACGGGGGCATCGCTTTTGGCTTCGATCGTCTTTGTGCTATCCTCGGTGGAAGTGAAAGTATCCGCGATTTCATTGCCTTTCCAAAAAATAATAGTGGGCGTGATGTAATGCTTGATGCACCCGCTACAATCGATCAGAAACAATTAAACGAACTACAGATTCAGACAGTTGAAAAATAGTTGATGATGACAGATATGAGCACTGCCTGGAAATTATTCCGAGTTGTTTGTGTGTTGCAGTTGTTGGCAATTGTTGCCCAATTGGTTATTTCCGCAATTGGATTGATGACGCCGCAAACTTTCTTTTATTCGTTTACCGGGATTGTTATTTACACGGTGATTTTTCTATTTGTACTGCAGGCACTTTCGATGATCAATCAAAACTATCCTGATACACCACTATCACCGCGACAGAAAAAGAAGTTTAACTGGCTTTTCATTCTCAATTTCGCTGCGATCGCTTTTCTTTTTGGAGTTGTTGTAGGTGAATGGAAAACAACATTACCGTTACTGGCTGCAATTAAGGCGCGGGTAGGGACTGTTCTCCTGATCGGCTTCCCGCTGATACTGTCCATCATGGCATTCCTGTTTCATCTCATCCTGTTGTTTGGGATGTATCGTCTTCGTCGAACAATCTATCACAATACCATCGAACGGTGGCAGCAACAATTTGGAGATTCTGCCTCACCAACCTCCTCCAAATTTCACTGATAATAACTCATCTCCTTCTTTCTCATTAAGTTTTGCCACCAATTTTCCCCTTTTCCTCAAAGTAAGGCTGGCATGGTTTTTACATTTCCATGATGCCGACTGTATTTCCTTTTATTAATGTAGTACTATTATGAAGAAAGTTCTTTTATCCCTGATCGTTTGCTCGACAATGGCCTGTTCGAAAAACAATGCGGACGATAATACGGGTACAAATCCTGCGCAAGCGCAAACATTAACAAATATTACTTACGGTACGGATGCAAGGCAAACGATGGATATCTACCTTCCTGCGAACCGGACTGAGAACGAGACAAAGTTGTTGGTGTTAGTTCACGGCGGGGGTTGGACAGAAGGTGACAAATCGGATTTCAATGGTTTTATAAGCGAGCTTCAGCAGCGCCTTCCCGGTTATGCAATCGCGAACATCAATTATCGCCTGGTCGCGAACAATCAAAACCTTTTCCCAACAGCCGAGAACGACGTAAAGGCAGCAATACAACAGTTGATTTCAAAAGCAGTTGATTATAAGTACAGTAAAAAATTGGTATTATTTGGTGCGAGTGCCGGTGCTCACCTTGCGTTGTTATATGCCTATAAGCATAACAACGGAGAGGTCAAGGCAGTAGGTTCAATGTTTGGTCCAACTGAACTTGTAAGTTTTTATAATGCACCCCCGTCACCAGGTATCCCTTTCTTACTCGAGGCTATTACCGGTGGTTCGCCGGGAACTAAAGCTAATATCTATCATGAATCAAGTCCGTACAATTATGTAAGTGCACAATCGCCACCAACAATTATTTTTCATGGAGGTCTCGATGTGGTCGTTCCACCTTCACAATCTGTGAAATTGAAAGACAAACTTGCTTCTTCCGGGGTAGCTAATCAATATGTATTTTATGCAAACCAGGCGCACGGTTGGTTTGGAACAACGCTTGATGACACGTTTGATAAGACAGTTGCGTTTTTCCAACAACATGTGAAGTAAATTGGCTTACTTAAATTTTGTCCAGATCAATCCTCCAATTACGGCGAACAATAATAGAATCAGCAGGAAGTAAAGTATTGGTGACGCCTCCTGGTCATTGCCTTTGATCATGTTTACTTTGCAGGTCTGAATTGAGGATTGTATCGTTGGATACTGAGGATTTGCTTTTGCCACCAGTTCAAAATAATGCAACGCTTTCTCGTAATATTTTTTGTTGAAGAAGTCGAGTCCTTTGCAAAAGTTCGTACTTACGTCACTTGATGCAGGACGGATACTGTCAGTAAAAAATTCCTGAACGACCTCTACTGGTATTGCGAAATTCAGACCTGGAGCAAGTCCTCTCGAATTATCATCAAGACTCCCGAATGTGGTTATACCAACGACCTCTCCTTTACTGTTACAAACGGGCCCGCCACTGTTACCATGATTGATTCCTGCGTCCATTTGCAACACTGGCCAACCATTGACAGTTTTTTTCCATGCACTTATGATCCCCCGTGTAAGTGTAGGTTCGAGGACAGATTCGTTTGATAGGTATTCGTTATTGGCAACCGGGTTTGGATAACCATATACAAACACTTCTTCTCCAACAGATACTTTGTTGTCTGATGCAAGGTTTATCGCGGGAAGATCGAACGCGGAATTGATTTTTAATATCGCCACGTCCTTACCTGGCATCGACCGGCCTTTCTTCAATATTACCGCCGGGAGTTCAAGCACCGACTGTCGGCCGGCCACGTTGTCGCTCGTCAAAACGACGTAAATCTTTTTCTCGATCTTTTCAATCTCGATTGGAATTATTCTGGAGTATACGTTTGCAAAGGTTCGATTCAAAAGACTTCGTTGTTGATCCGTGAATTTTACCTGCCACTCCTGCTCCAACGAAGAAATATTCGTTTCAGTTACATAATTGAATGCTGATAGGATAAATCGACGGTTGATATAAGCGTCGTCTTCATCCACAACATGACAATTCGTTAATACGAATCCACTACTGGATATAATAAAACCCGAGCCACGTGCGGTCACTTTCTCCCGATGTCGGAAGTAATTGAATTCGCTAACAAAATAGTGTTGGGGACGACGTTGAAATTCTTCAAGAACGATATCCAGTTTCTCTTCGGCCGACAAAAAAATGCTATCAGCCTCAAGGCGCTGTATTGAATCGAGTAATCGATTAAACGTTCGGGGATTGATATTAACCTTTTGGACGTTCACCTCAGCCAGGACCTCCGTGCGGATCATCACAACCGCTGCCCGGTTGCATGCATATTGACGGACACTCGCAGATGTTTGAGCATTTGAGCAATAGAAAAACGCAAGCAGCAACGACAACAAAGCCAGCACTCTACCTGAACTTTTCCCGGACGATGTTGGCATAGATTTTAAAGGTTTAAAACAAACTTATTGTACTATTGCCTGTAAAAATAACGGAATGTCGCTGCAATTAGCACCATTAGCTGAGCGTCTCCGGCCAACGGCCATCGGGGATCTGGCGGGACAGGATCACCTGACCGGTAAGGGCAGCATTTTGCGAACTGCAATCGAAAATGGCAAGGTTCCTTCAATGATACTTTGGGGACCTCCCGGCACTGGCAAAACAACCATCGCCAATATCATTGCTCATACATTACAGGTCCCATTCTACACGTTAAGTGCAATAAGCAGTGGAGTGAAAGATGTGCGTGAAGTAATCGAAACTGCAAAGTCGCAAACGAACGTCATTTTATTTATTGATGAGATACATCGCTTCAATAAGGGGCAACAAGATGCGCTCCTTGGTGCCGTTGAAAAAGGAATCGTCACATTGATTGGAGCAACCACTGAAAATCCCTCATTTGAAGTTAATAGTGCGTTACTTAGTCGTTGCCTGGTTTATGTATTGAAGCCACTTGATGAGAAAAATCTGACTGCATTGCTCCATCATGCAATCGAGACAGATGAGGAATTGCGCAAGAAGCAAATCGAGCTCAAAGAAACTGCTGCACTCATAAATATTTCCGGAGGTGACGCGCGCAAATTATTGAACCTCCTGGAAATTGTTGTTGATGCATCAGGAGCAAAAGTTGAAATCACAGATGATTACGTGATGAAAGTTGCTCAAAGAAAAATTGCACTTTACGATAAGAAGGGTGAGCAGCATTATGATATAATATCTGCATTTATTAAATCAATTCGCGGCAGCGATCCAAATGCCTCGGTGTACTGGCTTGCAAGAATGATTGAAGGTGGTGAAGACATAAAATTTATTGCTCGTCGATTGGTGATAGTTGCGAGTGAAGATATTGGAAACGCGAACCCCACCGCGTTGATAATGGCCAATGCCTGTTTTGAGGCGGTCAATAAAATAGGCAATCCGGAAGCAAGAATCATCTTATCTCAATGCACGATTTACCTGGCATCTTCACCAAAAAGCAATTCAGCTATAATAGCAATCGATGCAGCTTTAACGGCGGTAAGGCAGCAAGGCGACCTCCCGGTTCCATTGCATATTCGCAATGCGCCAACCAAACTGATGAAAAACCTTGACTATGGTAAGGGTTATCAATATTCGCACAGTTATGATAATAACTTTTCACCCCAGGAATATCTTCCCGATCAGCTGTCTGGCAGCAAATTCTACGATCCGGGCAAGAACGCAAGAGAAGAAGAGTTACGAAAGTATTTGAAGCAGTTGTGGCAGGACAAATATGGGTACTAATTCGGTGATTTTTGGCTCTGTCAATCTTGCTTACATTTGCAACTTTTAATATCAATCAAAAGTATGGATATACGCTGGGAATGTAAACGCTTTGATGAGCTCACACCTACAGAATTGTATGCATTGATGCAGTTGCGAAACGAAGTTTTTGTTGTTGAACAAAATTGCGTTTTCCAGGATGCTGATGGAAAAGATAAATATGGATATCACTACCTGGGTTGGGCAAACGAACAACTTGTCGCATATACTAGATTGTTGCCTGCAGGTGTTAGTTATGAATATGCTTCGATTGGCCGCGTGGTAACTTCGATACAAGTAAGAAGTTCCGGGATTGGGAAAATATTAATGAAAAATTCTATTGCGGAATTATTCCAAATATGGGACAAGCAGGCTATAAAGATTGGTGCGCAGTTATACTTGAAAAAGTTTTATGAGTCTTTCGGATTTCGTCAAACCAGTGAAGTGTATATGGAAGACGGAATAGAACATATAGAGATGGTCTTACCTTATATATAAGTATATCCCCTTTATCTCCGGTTGATTTAAAAAAAATATTAACACTACACACAAAAAGTATCTTTTCTGCGTTTCTTGTAAGTATCTCCGCTGTTTATTAGTTTAGACGCGGAATCCTTTGACCATCTGAAAACTAAATCTAATATCTCATGAAACAAAAGCTACACTCTTTTGTGTGGAAGAGCTGCGCCGCAATGCTTGTACTTCTTTCCACCTGCCTGACATCAAACAGTCAATATTCAGAAAGAACATCTTTCTTCGAAGCAGGGATCACCGCTGGTCCATCCAACTTTTTAGGAGACCTTGGCGGTAACTACGGAAAAGGAACCACCTTTCTCAAAGACAACAATATTCAAACGACCAAGTTCATGTTCGGTGCGTACGTAACGTATCACACGTCTGATTGGTTAGGTTTCCGTCTTGCAGCGAATATCGGCAGCATCGAAGGTGATGATGCGGTTATTAAAGGCAAAGGCGGTCTTGAAGAAGCACGCAGAGTCAGGAACTCAAACTTCAAATCAAAGATTCAGGAAGTGTTCGTTGCCGCTGAAATCTACCCAACAGTATTTCTGGAGTACGAACCAGGTGATACTTATCACAAGATTCGCCCTTACGGTGTGATTGGCGTTGGTGCATTCCATTTCAATCCACAAGGAAAAGATCTTCAAACAAACCAGTGGGTTAATTTGAAGCCTTTGCATACGGAAGGCCAGGGCTTCAATGAATTCCCTGATCGCGCTGAATACAAGCTTACCCAAATAAACATCCCTATGGGTGTTGGTGTAAAGTATTTTGCAAGTGAAACTCTAAGCCTTTCATTGGAAGTTATCCATCGCAAAACATTCACCGATTATATCGATGATGTGAGTACTGAATATATCGATCCAGCTCTTTTCTATAATTACCTGACCCCATCACAAGCAGCAATTGCTCAACGTATGGCGAACAAGACTGACCCTTCTGGAATCGGAAGCATCAGTGGCTATGGTCCTGGTAAAAAGAGAGGAACACCAACGAACAATGACTCGTACTTTTCAATCGGATTTAAACTTGGCTTCCGTTTGTCTAGCGACAATCGCTGGAACAACAGCACACGTTGCCCGGTTCGTTTCTAATATCCGATCGACTAGCAAAAGATATGTACCTAATCCGTACCCTTGAAAACTAATTGACCCGTTACCCAAAGGCATCGCTATGAAAACAATTGTACCCGGAAAACACCGTACTGGCATTACCATATCCCTACTGGTTGCTGTTAGTATGCTGCTCTCAGCCTTTAAAGGCAATGCAAGCACTGGCTACTCTCCTTCATATAACGATAGCATTCTCGTTCTCAAAACGCAGGTCAGCAAGAAAACAAAAGTAAAGCTCTACCCAAATGCAAGTCACCAGGTACTGTTTTTCAGCGCCACTGGTGAAGATGGCAAAGTATTCCAGTTATATCTCTTCGATCTTGATGGTAAACTCGTAAAACAAGTTAACATCAGAAACAAGCAGACGACTGTTTTAAACAAAATTGAAAAAGGAAATTACGTGTTTGAGGTGTTCAGTAATGACGAACGCATCGAAAACGGGCAAGTAATATTCAAGTAAAATATTTCATTCAGCTCTTTGTATTCCGAACTGATTGCCAATAAGCAGCAGGGAAATTAGTAGAATCTAATATCCGGTTGAGTCAAAAACCTGATCCGTTCCCTATTATTTTTTAGTACCCAAAATGATTTTATTAATCACTCCCTGCACTCGCTTATTGGGGTATGTTTCCGGAATGAATTTTTTCTGGTTCTCCAGTATCCTCAGTAGCCAACGATGAATAATTGTTGGCTATTTGTTTTTTATCCCTCGGCCCGTAAAACACCCTCCTTCATCCTCCATCCGCCACTCTCGCACTTCATACTCCATTCCCTTCCCCGGTTTAACCCAAAAAAATATCTGCCACTTCTTTCCAGTTATCGATACGCTGGTAGTCCATCACATCAACATTGTGTGCAGATGTGAAAAGGTATTTTTTCCCGTTGAAATTGATAAGATTTCTGACGTGATCATCAATCATATGATCACCACTAATAAGCTTTTTATCTCCGCATAATACAATCTGGCGCCATGTTATAAAAGGGAAATAATCGTTCAGCCATTCAACTTTATCTTTTAGCGAATTCGGAAATTCGATCGCCGCCGATACAATGAATAGTTCATATCTTTTATTGATTTCCTCCAACACCTGCTGGCTGCCGGTCATTACCGGCAAATTTCTAAAGAAGCCAGGTGATAATAGCCGCTGCATACATTCTTGCTGGTGTTGTTCCGGAAAACCTTTGATCCAGCCCGTATTGATCATTTTGCTATAATCAACTGCTAACCCGTACTTCTCTGTATACCACTGAACCATCTCTCCCATCGGATCTGCAATCACTTCGTCCATATCAACAATTACTCGCTCCATAGATGTGCCTATTATTAATTCTTGATCGATTTCATTTCAATAGCCAGGAACTCTCCTGTGTGGCTACCTTTCACTTTCACCAGCTCTTCGGGTGTTCCTTCAAATAAAATCTTTCCGCCGCCATCTCCGCCTTCTGGTCCCAGGTCAATGATATGATCAGCTACTTTAATTACGTCAAGATTGTGCTCGATCACCAGCACCGAATTACCACGATCGGCTAGTTTGTACAAAACATCCAACAGATGCTGAATATCTTCAAAATGCAAACCCGTGGTTGGCTCATCGAGTATGTAAAAAGTTTTGCCAGTATCGCGTTTAGATAGTTCCGTTGCAAGTTTAACCCGCTGGGCTTCGCCCCCACTGAGCGTAACTGCACTTTGCCCCAGCGTAATGTAACCGAGACCGACTTCTTCAAGCACTTTTATCTTACGATAGATATAAGGAACGTTCTGGAAAAATTCAACTGCTTCTTCAACAGTCATATCCAACACGTCGCTTATCGATTTTCCTTTATAGCGTATCTCTAATGTTTCGCGATTATATCGCTTACCCTGGCACTTTTCACAATGGACGTAAACATCCGGAAGGAAGTTCATTTCGATTACCCGCATCCCTCCTCCTTCACACACTTCACACCGACCACTTTTTACATTGAAAGAAAATCGACCGGCGTTATAACCCCTGATCTTGGCTTCGGGTACTGACGCAAACAATGTTCTTATATCAGTAAAGAAACCGCAATAGGTTGCCGGGTTACTTCTTGGTGTGCGACCGATTGGCGATTGATCGATTTCAATTACCTTATCAATATGTTCAAGCCCTTTGATTGTTTTGTATTCAAGTGGCGTCATTCGGGAACCGAATGCGTGCTTCGATAAAATCGGATATAACGTTTCATTGATCAACGTCGACTTTCCCGAACCACTAACACCGGTTACTACTATGAATTTCCCCAATGGAAAACGTGCATCAACATTTTGCAGGTTATTTCCTTTGGCACCTTTCAACTCGAGCCATTTGCCATTGCCTTGTCGCCGCTCTGCTGGAATTGCAATTGAACGATGTCCATTAAGATATCCTGATGTGAGCGTATCCAGTGCAAGCAAATCTGCGGGGTCACCTTGTGCAACAATTCTACCGCCATGAAATCCCGCTTTCGGGCCAATGTCAACTAAGTGATCTGCCGCCATCATGATATCTTTATCATGTTCAACAACAAGAACACTGTTGCCAATATCGCGAAGATTTTTGAGTGCTAAGATCAAACGTTGATTGTCGCGCTGATGCAAACCAATACTTGGTTCGTCAAGAATATACGTGATACCCTGCAGCTGGGAACCGATTTGTGTTGCCAATCGAATCCGTTGGCTCTCGCCACCACTTAATGATTTCGACGTTCGAAAAAGAGTGAGGTAGGTGAGACCAACATCCAAAAGAAACTGCAAACGATCTCGTATTTCTTTTAATACATCTTTCGCAATTGTCTTTTGCTTATTGTTGATTCGAAGTTCAATGCCGTCCATCCATGCAGCAAGATTGTCGAGATTCATATTACTCAACTCAGAAATGTTGCGATCATTTACTTTAAACCAAAGGCTTTCTTTTTTTAATCTCGCACCACCGCAACTGTCGCAAGGTTTCAACTCCATAAATCCTTCTGCCCAATCGCGAAGCCCTTCACTGTAGCCGTTGTAAAACCAGCGCTTCAGCATATTCACTATTCCTTCGTACGGGCCTTCCGGATCATACGTTGAATTTTCAAAATCATCTTCGAGTTCAGTACCTTCTTCATTCCCAAACAAAACAATGTTAAGCGATTTTTGCGGGACATCTTTAACTGCGGTCTTCAATGAAATCTTATGCTTTTTTGCAAGTTCCTGCACCTGCCGGAAGACATACGCTTCGCGCTCTTCTCCAAGTGGTGCAATTCCACCTTCGTTAATACTTAACTCCGGGTCAGGAATCACGGCTTCCATACTAATTTGAAACATTGTACCCAAACCCTTGCAAACCGGGCAAGCCCCATAGGGCGAGTTAAAAGAGAATGCATTTGGAGAAGGCTCCTCATAACTGATACCAGTATCCTCACACATGAGATGTTTGGAATATGAAGCAGTTTCAACTGATGCCGATGTTTTTGATTTGGGAGTTGTCTCCGGTTCGGCGCTTACAAACATCAAATCTTTTCCGAGTTTTAAAGTTTGTTGAACGCTTTGGCTTAGGCGAACGCGAAACTCATCATCCACTTTCAGTCGATCGATGACCACTTCGATGTCGTGTATTTCGTAGCGACCGACTTGCATCTTTGGAACGATATCACGGATTTCACCATCAACCCGCACTTTTAAAAAACCTTTCTTACGGATATCTTCAAATAATTCGCGATAGTGTCCTTTTCTTCCCCGCACAAGCGGAGCTAGCAGGGAAACTTTCTTTCCTTCAAAACGTTGGTAGATGTTATTGACGATTTCTTCCTCACTCCATTTTACCATTTTCTTGCCCGTATTGTAACTATAGGCTTCGCCGATTCTTGCGAATAAGAGGCGCATGAAGTCATAAATTTCCGTGATCGTACCAACCGTACTTCGTGGATTTTTATTTGTTGTTTTCTGCTCAATAGAAATTACAGGAGACAGCCCGGTGATCTTGTCGACATCCGGTCGTTCCATATCACCAATGAATTGCCGCGCGTATGCACTAAAACTTTCCATGTACCGCCGCTGACCTTCTGCATAGATCGTATCAAATGCAAGTGAAGATTTGCCGCTTCCGCTGATGCCGGTGATAACAACCAACTTATTTTTTGGAATACTGATGTCGATATTCTTCAGGTTGTGAACTCTCGCTCCATAAACCTCGATAAATTCTTGTTGGACCGGCAATTCAATTCCGTTCTCTTCCGATTTTTTCTGTTTTGTCTTTGCCATAATGAATTGGGGAACCTCAAATGTAAGAACAAACCGTCAACGGTTTTGTTGAGAAAGCTCTTTTCGGAAAAATTGAGAAAGTTGCGGAAAAATCTCCCCGCGGTTACGCTGAATTGCGGCCAGCATTGATTATTCCGAATGAAGATCGGATTACCAGCTTTTCAAAGATTTCCTTTTCTACCGGTGGCGCCAATTGATCTTCGAGTGCGCGGATCCTGCTCATGGCATACTGCTGGATCGTTGTGAGCGGCAACACGATTCTTTCCCGCATTGTTACAGACAATTGTTCGACCGGATAACCTGCCATCAATTCTGTATAACCTGACAGTTGAAAGATGTATCGCTGGGTTAATTCGTATTCCTGGTGAATACGATTCCAGATATCACCATACCGCGGATCTTCTGCGAGGTAAGCTGTTAAAGGAAAGAAACACTTCTTCATCGCCATCTCACAGTTATCCATAAGTGTTTTGAAAAAGAGAGATTGTTGATAGAGTTTTTTTATAGCAGGCAGTTTGCCTTTTTGATCGAGTTGCTGCAATGCTGTACCCACCCCATAGTACCCGGTAACATTTTGCTTTAACTGGCTCCACGCGCCTACAAACGGAATAGCGCGTAAATCTTTTAGCGTCAATCGTGCAGAGCCACCACGTTTTGTGGGACGGCTTCCGATATTGGTTTCACTGTAAAATTTTAACGGGCTTACTTGTGACAAATAATCAAGGAAAGCCGGATCGCTTTTTAATGCGTGATAGGAAGCGAATCCTTCGGCGGCAAGTTCTGCAATTAATTCTTCCTGCTCCTCGTTCAACGTTTTTTCCTGTTCAGAGAATAGTTCATTGCTGATTCCTGCATTGAGCAATTGTTCAATATTAAACTGTGCAGAATCAATTGTTCCAAAGTTTGAACTTACCGTCTGGCCCTGGATCGTCAATTGGATTTCCTTACTGGAAATGTTTTTACCCATCGATGCATAAAACTTATGTGTTTTACCACCACCGCGTGCAGGTGGACCACCGCGGCCGTCAAAGAACACTACATCGATATTATATTGAGCAGATATTGCAGTCAGTTGTTCTTTCGCTTTGTAGATACTCCAATTCGCCATCAGGTAACCCCCGTCCTTGGTACCATCTGAAAATCCAAGCATGATCGTCTGCCGGTTGTTTTGCATCGAGAGATGCTCACGGTAGATTTTATTTTCATACAACTCCTGCATGATCTGGCCAGCACGGCCGAGATCATCGATTGTTTCAAACAGCGGAACAATATCAATATTAAATTCTTCGCGAGTCCAACCACTGAGCATAAACAACCCAAAAACTTCTATCACATTTAGTGTACTGTTATTCTGGCTGATGATATAGCGGTTACATCCGGCCTCGCCATTATATTGTTGAATTTCCTTTATTGCCTTTATGGTTTGAAGCGTATCCTTTACAATTCCATCTTCGAATACATGACTACCGACATCGCTTTTCGCGTTAAGAAGAAGAGTGATTTTTTCTGTTGCTGATAGGGATTCATAGTTCGCTGGCAATGCATCGGTCTTTGATGCGATCGCTTCCAGCACGACGTTGTGAACGGAACTTTCCTGCCGAACATCGAGCGATGCAAAATGAAGTCCGAACACCTGTACTTTATTCATGAGACTATCCACAAGATGCAGGAATAATCCGTTATGCTGATAGATAAGGATTTCCCGAATGGATGTTAATGAAGAAAGAATTTCTTCTTTCGAAATGTCGGTCCGATTACCCGGGATGAAGATGTTGTTATATAATTGCTTTTCGAGTGTCGCAAGAATGGAATCGACTCCTTTGAAGGTCAATCTTCTTTTCAATCGCCGCACATCGAGGTAATAACATTTGATGATGCTTCCCCGAAGACCTTCTGCCACCTGGAGTGTGGTGGCTGCAGTAACAAATGGATTGCCATCGCGGTCGCCACCCGGCCAGAATCCCATATTGATAACGGGATTGTCTGCCTTTACTGCATCGGGGAATTGATTTTTGAAAAACGAAATGATTCTCCCAGCTGCTGCGTAAAAAACATTTTCAAGATACCAGATCAAACTAACGGCTTCGTCGTATGGCGTTGGTTTTTGCTTATTAAGAAAAGGAGTTTTACCCAATTGCTGTAAATACACATTGATCTGTGCTGCATTATTTTCTGATAGCGCTTTCGATAGGTCGTTGATGATACCAAGCACAGGTCCGGGATAAAATTGGGTTGGGTGTGCAGTAAGCACCAGTCGAATCGAAAATTCTTCAAGCTTTGCTTTTAATTCATCCTGTTTGTTCTCCTGGATAATTTCAGACTCAAGATGCTTCAATGTTCCTATGCCACTCATGTCATTCACTTCGCGGAAGGCGGCATCTTCAAGCGCATCGAAAAGTACCACCTGGCGTTCGACATATTGTACAAATCGAAATAACAGGTCGGTCTTATCCTGGTCTTTTGTATAAGATGTATGCTTTTCAAAAAATTCTTCAATTACCTGGATGGGGCTCTGCTTTTTCTTATATCCTTCTTCACAATTATTTAATAACATCGACAATAGAAGTCCGGTTTTTTCAATGCGATGAAACGGAAGGGATGTAAACAAGCTATTATACAACTGAAATTTAATCGACACAAAATTTCGAAACTGCTGCAATCCCCGCATTGACTGGTGGTCCATGATATTATTTGAATTGATAACGAAATAAGCAAGCAGTAAAAGGGTGATGAAATTACGATAAAATATTAACCTTCTGCGTCTCACAACCGACAGTCTACCTTCTTTTTCGATACTAACGCTTGTTATATCACAGTGCGACTCTATCTTAGCGACGCATTCAAATGAAAGGTCTTATATCACATATCACATCTTCCTCTCGCTTTGTAGCATCCCCGTCTACAACTACAACGATTATTACGACAACCCGCTGAGGGTTGTACTATTTCATATCACCATTGGGCATTTTGCTACCAGACCGTCGAACGGTCGCATTTTCATTTTTTTCATAATCTTTACTATATGCAGGTTTTAAAATTCGGAGGCACGTCAGTTGCCAATGCAGATAATATCAATAAAGTTGTTGCAATCACTCAGTCAGCATTGATGCGTGGCAGAACCGTGATTGTCGTTTCTGCATTCGGTGGGATAACAGATACACTTCTCGCAGCGGGCCAACAGGCTTCTATCGGAGATGATGCTTACAAACAAAAGCTATTGGAGATCGAACAACGTCATCTTGATGCGGTGAAGCTACTGGTGCCAGTCACGCGCCAAAGCGCCGTGCTAAGCCTGGTAAAAAAGTATTGCAACGAAATCGAAGATATCTGCAACGGTGTTTTTTTGCTACGCGAATTATCGTTACAAACAAAAGACCGGGTAATGAGCTATGGTGAAATCCTTTCATCAATAATTATCGCTCATCGTTTTAATGAGCTTGGTATTGTAGCCGAGTGGAAAGATGCGCGGGAATTGATTGTTACTGACTCGGCATTTGGTAACGCGGCAGTTGATTTCGTTATCACCCAGGAAGGGATTAAATCCTATTTCAAACAATCAGCGTCGACCTTGTTTGTAATACCCGGATTCGTTGCTGCCAATTCAGCTGGCGTTACTACAACTCTTGGACGGGGTGGATCAGATTACACTGCTGCGATTATTGGTGCGGCTGTTGATGCCACGGCAGTTGAAATCTGGACGGATGTAAGCGGAATGATGACGGCTGATCCGCGATTGGTCGCCAACGCCCGGATCATTCCAGATATCTCTTACCAGGAGGCAATGGAACTAAGTCATTTCGGTGCAAAAGTGATTTACCCACCGACTATTCAACCGGTCATGAAAAAAAATATCCCGGTTTGGATTAAGAACACGTTCGTCCCGGAAGATTATGGAACACTGATTCAAAAAGATGTAAAAAAGAACGGTAGCAGTGTGCGCGGGATTTCCAGTATGAATAAAATAGCGTTGTTAAGTCTCGAAGGCAGTGGCATGGTCGGCATTCCGGGGTTTTCAAAACGCCTTTTTGAAGCATTGGCCAATGCAACCATCAATGTGATACTAATTACTCAAAGCTCATCTGAACATTCAATTTGCGTTGCAGTTGATGAAGCAAATGCGCAACGGGCAAAAGTGATCGTTGATAAGGTCTTTGCTTATGAAATTGAGATCAGCAAAGTAGAGCCATTGGTTATCGAAGCTGATCAATCAATTCTTGCACTGGTTGGTGATAACATGAAAAGTCACCCGGGCATTGCAGGTAAAATGTTTAATGTACTTGGTAAGAATGGTGTGAATATCCGTGCGATCGCACAGGGATCATCGGAACGAAATATTTCAGCAGTGATTTCACTTCGGGACGTAAGAAAAGCGATCAACTCGTTGCATGAAGAATTTTTCGAGACCTCGAATCGCCAGCTGAATCTTTTTGTCGTGGGTGTCGGGAATGTCGGAAGTAAATTGTTAGCTCAGCTAAGTCAACAACGGGAATATTTACAAGAACATCTTCGATTACAGGTAAATCTTACTGGAATTGCCAACAGTAAAAAAATGATTTTTAGCAATGAGGGAATAGATCCTTCAAAATGGAAATCGATACTGGCTGAAGGGGAAGAGATGAAGCTTGACGTATTTGTTGAAGCGGTTAGAAATAAAAATCTTCGCAATTCGGTTTTCGTCGATATAACGGCGAATGATGCGGTTGCTGCGGTCTATGATCAACTACTTGTCAAGAGTATTTCGGTTGTTGCGTGTAATAAAGTTGCCGCATCGTCGGCGTATTCAAACTATAAAAAATTAAAAGATCAGGCCCGAGAATTTAATTGCCAGTTTCTTTTTGAAACCAATGTGGGTGCGGGACTTCCGGTTATCGGAACATTGAATGACTTACTTCGTACAGGTGATAAGGTAAATCGTATTGAAGCTGTATTGAGTGGAACATTGAATTTCGTTTTTAATAATTATGATGGTACAAAGAAATTTTCTGAAGTAGTTCGCCAGGCACAGGAAGAAGGATATACTGAACCAGATCCACGTCTTGATCTGAGCGGGACAGACGTAATGCGAAAGATTATGATCCTTGCCAGGGAAAGCGGCGAAACGATTGAAATGAATTCAATCACCAATAACAGTTTCCTCCCGGAATCGTGCATGAAAGGGTCCGTCGCAGATTTTTACGTCGCTATGGAAAAAGAAGAAGCACATTTTAGATCGTTGTATGATAAAGCAGCTGCAGCAGGCAAAAAGCTGAAGTTCGTTGCATCTTTCGAACGCAATGCGGCTGGCGAAGGAGTAGCGGCTGTGGGTTTACAACATATTGGTCCGGAACATAACCTGTATCATCTATACGGAAAAGACAATATTGTTCTTTTCTATACAGATCGATACCCGCAACAACCGTTGGTAGTGAAAGGGGCGGGTGCCGGCGCAGAAGTTACCGCAAGCGGTGTGTTCGCAGATATCATGAGAGCTGTGAATCCCTAATGAAAGGCCAGCGGATCAAAACAAATGAAGGGACGTTGGATTAAATGAATCGTTATGAAAAAAGTGACCGTGAAATGTCCCGCAACAGTTGCGAATCTTGTTTGTGGATTTGATGTACTTGGCATGTGCCTGGAGGATCCGGCTGACATTATGGAAGTTTTCCTGCTGAACGAAAACAAGGTAATCGTTCGAAGCGCGGATGGTTATCCGTTACCTGAAGATCCTGCACAAAACACGGCAGGCGCGCCGTTGCTGGAAATGTTGAAAGAGATAGATAACAATATTGGGTTTGAAGTGCTCATTCACAAAAAAATAAAACCGGGAAGTGGTCTTGGCTCGAGCGCAGCAAGCGCTGCAGGTGCAGTGGTTGCGGCAAATCATTTGCTTGATAATCGTTTCTCAACGTTGGACCTATTGAAATTTTCGATGTTTGGTGAGAAGGTTGCAAGCGGTGTGAAGCATGCGGATAATGTCGCCCCGTGTATTTACGGGGGCATTACATTAATACGTTCCATTCATCCGTTGGATATTGTTGAGTTATCATCACCACCGATGTATGTAACGGTAGTTCACCCTCAAATTGAAGTAAAAACTTCTGACGCTCGTCAAATTCTCAGGAAAGAAGTGCAATTGAAATCAGCTATTCGTCAATGGGGAAATATTGCCGGACTTGTTGCGGGCTTATTAAAAAACGATTACCAATTGATCAGTCGTTCATTGGAAGATGTAATTATTGAACCCGTGCGAAGTATGTTAATACCCGGTTTCGAGCAGGTAAAAACGGGTTGTATCGAAGCTGGTTCGTTGGGCGGTGGAATATCCGGAAGCGGTCCATCGATTTTTATGCTGAATGAAAAAAAGGAAAGCGCATTCCGAGCGGAAGAGGTAATGAGCAAGGTATTTTCTGAAATTGGAATTGAGTACAAAACATACGTTACGCAAATCAATCCACGAGGTGTTGAATTGGTTGATAACAATTAGAGGACGTCTACGTAAATTTTGAAATGTCGTTATGCAGTATTACAGTTTGAACAATCAATCTCCACCAGTTTCTTTTCGCGAGGCAACGATTAAGGGCCAGGCGTCTGATAAAGGATTATACTTCCCTACATCAATACCGAAATTGGATCGCGATCTGATCGACAATCTTTCAAATACCCCCGATGCGGAAATTGCTTATCGGGTAATTAAACCGTACGTGGGTGATACAATAGTGGATGCAGAGCTTTATCGCATCGCGGCCGAGTCGATCGATTTTCCGATTCCGTTGGTTAAAGTCACAGATCGTGCCTCATCGTTGGAACTTTTTCATGGCCCCACCCTTGCATTTAAAGATGTTGGTGCCCGTTTCATGAGTCGATGCCTTGGGCAATTTGTAAAATCTGGAGATAAGAAATTGACGGTACTCGTCGCAACATCCGGCGACACAGGTGGAGCTGTTGCAAACGGCTTTTTCGATATTCCCGGAATTAATGTCGTCATACTTTATCCATCCGGTAAAGTAAGCAGTGTGCAGGAAAAACAATTGACAACGTTGGGCAAGAATATTCATGCAATTGAGGTCAATGGAACTTTTGATCAATGCCAACAGCTCGTCAAACGGGCATTCGCCGATACAAAATTGAATGACGCAATTTTTTTAACGTCTGCCAACTCTATAAATGTTGCGCGTTGGCTGCCGCAACAGTTTTATTATTTCTTCGCGTTGAAACAATGGAACGATCAAACCACGATGCCGATCGTATCGGTACCAAGTGGAAATTTCGGAAATATATGTGCCGGAATTCTTGCACGCGCGTCGGGTCTGCCGATAAAACATTTTATTGCTTCATGCAATGCGAATGATACAGTTCCCCGCTTTCTCTCAACCGGTATTTACAATCCTGTTGAATCAGTCTCAACGTTATCAAATGCAATGGATGTTGCGGAACCAAGCAATTTCATTCGGATATTGGAGATCTATCACCAACAGTTGGACGACCTAAAAGAAGTGGTTAGCAGTTACAGCTTCTCAGACCAGGAAACGATACATATGATCCAACGGCTTTTTTCCGAATATAATTACCTGGCCGATCCGCATGGCGCCATTGGCTATTTAGGCCTTGAAAAATGGCTTGCAGATCATCCAACCGATAAAGGCATTTTCCTTGAAACAGCCCACCCGGTGAAGTTTCCGGACGCAATCAAACGAGCAATAAACCAGGACGTACCCATTCCTGAGAGCCTAAATGGCTTACTGCTAGCGGATAAGGAAAGTATCAAGATGGAACCGGACTACAACGAGTTATCGTCCCATCTGCAGCATCTTGCCAAATAAGCGCATATATGAAAATGTGAGTAAATCCCCAGGTCTTTTTTTTGAAATTTGAAAGTTTAGTCCGTTTTTGTGGGACCTAAACACCCAAAACCCCCAAATTAAATGAAAAGTTTCTTTTCACTGCTTTTTTGCTGCCTGGCTCTTTCCTCATTCGCTCAAAAAAATAATACCGACACGATTTCTGACGAAGTACTTCAGTACATCAACTACATGGATTCAATCAATACCGCAATGCGCTATGAAAAGGGTAATGTGAAAATCCAAAATGGTATGATCGACATGAAGATACCTGCTGGATTCAAATACTTAAACGTCGCGCAAAGCAAGTACATCATTGAAGACGTCTGGGGAAATTTGCCACAGGATAACCTGCAGGGTATGTTGTTCCCCGAGAACAGCGATCCATTTGATGACAGCTCATATGCATTTATCATCACTTACAATCCCATCGGCTTTGTAAAAGATGCTGACGCTGGTGATATTAATTATGATGACATGATGAAGGAAATGAAAAAAGATGAAATCAAAGAGAATGAGGAGCGTGCCGCTGCGGGTGTGCGTGCATTGAATACTGTTGGTTGGGCCGCAAAGCCATATTATGATGAAAAAAACAAAGTGCTGCATTGGGCATTAAATCTGAAATCCGCTGAAGCAACCGAGAATACATTGAACTATCGCGTGATGATACTTGGAAGGAAAGGTTTGTTGTCGATGAATGCAGTGGCGCCGATTTATGCGCTTGATAGTGTTCGCAATCATATCGACGAAGTGCTTGCTATGCCACAGTTTACTGCGGGCAATAAGTATTCAGATTTTGATCCGAAGGTGGATGATGTTGCTGCGTGGACGATTGGCGGATTGGTTGCTGGCAAAGTACTTGCGAAAGTTGGCTTCCTCGCCATTATACTTAAATACTTAAAATTCATTCTTCTTGGTATCGCAGCAGTTGGTGGTGGAGTTTGGAAATGGATTACTGGCAGAAGAAAACGTAAAGAAGAATTGGAATATAATGCTGCACCGGTAGCAGAGAATGAACCAACTGTATAAAGTTTAAATCAAAAAAGATGTTTAAGCCATCTCAAAAGAGGTGGCTTTTTTTGTTGCCAGGCAATCGGTGCAAATTGAGATTTCGGTTTTGCATAATGTTAGTCTATCGTACGATTTTTTATATCAATAGTCGGAATTAAAAAGAGTCATGCATCCGTTATACAATGTTTAGATATCGGCTGATGCTGTAATAACATCTTGCTAAAATTTAAAAAGCAAAAAACACTTGTTACGTAACGAATAGATATCGCAGGATTCTCAAAGCAATATCGCCGCATTTAAATATGAGTAAACACCAATGAACCAACTCAATACAGTGTTTATCAAGAAACATCTCAAAAAGAGATGGATTTTATTGTTGCAGGCAATCGGTGCTGATTGAGATTTCGGTTTTTCATAACGTTTAGTCTATCGTATGATTTTTTATATCAATAGTCGGAATCAAAAAGAGTCATGCATCCGTTATACAATGTTTAGATATCGCCTGATGCTGTAATAACATCTTGCTACAATTTAAAAAGCAAAAAAACACTTGTTGCGTAACGAATAGATATCGCAGGATTCTCATACCAATATTGCGACAATTAAAAATCAGAAAAAAACAGCCTTTCTGCGATGAAAAAAACTTGGCGACATCAATCCCACCCTGCGGGCCCCTCCCCACCCCCACCTTCCAACCAACCACGTTTGCCCGCTTGCACGAGGAAGCCCTGTCATTTGCACACCTTCTTAGAAGCGCAAAAATATCCTCACAGCAATTGTGCATACCTCCACAACATGATCATTAGTACAGTCGGAATTCCGTCTTTCCCGGTCTGGAAAATTGAATGGTAAATATCATTTAGAAACGAAAGGAACCAATGGGAAGAAATGGAAATTTAGAGATAAAAAAACACAGCAAATTGCGATCGTTCACGTTCTTCACATCTCGCAAGATCGATATAAAAACAGCATATCCGCAAAGGGTCGAAATAAACAACCGGTCATGAATAGTTGATCTTTCTCTATCCGCGTCAATGCCAGTTTAAGCCACCACGAATCGATTTAATTCACTTGTTCTTTTCACTGAGCTTGCCAAAAAAAAACTGCCTCAACAAAGTCGAGACAGATTCTTTTATCATCAGCAGATCGTTAAATCAATCCTGCCAATTCAAGACTTTTCTTCTTCAATTTTCGAATCTCGACGTCTTCAATAATCGGCTCCGGAGTCAAAATCAGTGAGGTGTTATTTTCTCTCCACCAATTGTTCTCCTTCAATTCTTTGAAGTTGATCACTCCAATCAGGTATTTACGGGCATTATCAGAGTGCCATTCCTCGATCCATTCAAATCGCTCTTTTGGAATGAAGCGGAGCTCATCAAAACTGACATAAACCTTCAGGTATACATCATTCGTTAATTCGTGCGGTGTATGGTGATACAATTTCTTGTACTCATAATGATAGTCATATCTCAATGCTGATATGTCGCTCAGCACTGCGGAGGCAGTAGGAAAACTGCCGGCACCTTTACCATAAAAGAATTGTTTATCCGCGAAGCCACTTTCAATCACCACGCCATTGT
>JACMLR010000210.1 GCA_014379515.1 Chitinophagaceae bacterium | reverse complement strand
CACGCCAGGTCGCCAGGCCGCGAAGATCGATTGATCCTTTTAGACGCGACTTCCAACTTAATTGAATACATAGTCATCGGTTAGATAAACAAACAATGACTCCCTTTGCGCCTCCGCAGCTTGGCGTGAACCAAATCCTTGAATACAGAAATACAGGCACGCGAAGTCGCCAGGCCGAAGATCGATTGATCCTTTTAGACGCGACTTCCAACTTAATTGAATACAGAGTCATCGGTTAGATAAACAAACAATGACTCCCTTTGCGCCTCCGCGGCTTGGCGTGAACCAAATCCTTGAATAGAGAAATACGGGCATGCGAAGTTGCCAGGCCGCGAAGATTACTTCCTAACTTTTCGACGCTATTTCCTATTTGGAGCCGGTTACATAGCTAAAATTCAATTGCTTATAGAATCTTTTCGAAGATTTTGCGGAGGCTTTCATTTTCAAACTTTTCTTTCTATTTTGTATCTGATTGTTCTATCCCCATCTCCAATCGTTCCCCTGAATTAAACCACTCCAGTCTCCTGAAGAACTTTTCTTCAATCCATTTTCTTTTGTAAAACCATAAGCGCTATCGTACCACCCATCACAAAAAGAAAAATGGAGCCTTATGGAAATTTTACTCATTTTGTCCATCGTAATTGGAATCATAATCCTGCACCAGCCATTCACTGAATGGATAAATAAAGTCAGGGTTAAAGCTCAGTATCAGAAGTTTTTGAGCCAGGAAACCTGGTATCATTCAGTCGTAGCACCTCATTTCCGATATTATAATCGGCTAAGCCTTGCAGATCAGCGCAAATTTCTATTTCGCACATTTTTGTTTCATAAAGCAAAACGTTTCCATTATATAGAAGTAACTCAAAGTGCCGAGATGCCGATTTTGATCAGCGCGGTTGCAGTTCAACTAACTTTCGGACTTGACAAGTTTATGCTTAATTACTTCAGAGACATTTTTGTGTTAAAGGATGACTATCACTATGGATTCTATTCGAGACCCTTCCAGGGTCACGTTGATCACAGTGGTATTTATTTAAGCTGGGACAATTTTGTGAAAGGTATACATGGACTCACAGCCAACTGTAATGTTGGCCTGCATGAAATGGGTCATGCACTTACTTATGTAAATTTTATTACACAAACAGAAGAAGACAAGCACTTCAAAAAGGAATTCAAGAATTTTTCAAAAGTTGCAAGACCCATATTCGAAGATATGCAGCAAGGTGGAAAGAATATTTTGGGAGATTATGCTGGTACAAATTACCATGAATTTTGGGCAGTTAGCGTTGAGCTCTTTTTTGAAAACCCGATTCGTATGAGGCATGAATTGCCTACACTTTATAATGCGCTTAGCCGTTTGCTAAAACAAGATCCGATTGTTGTGGTTAACAATCACAAACTGGCTGCTTAACGCAAACTTTTACTTTTAGCTATGTTGATTTTTGGGTTCAATGCTATTGCATTGAACCTTTTTTTATTCTTTGTTTGAACCGTCAATAAATGCATTCGGCACTTCTACAGTTACGGCAGATTTACTCAAGCGTTTTTTTTCATTGGGAAGAATAATTAAATAGTATGCTGCGATGAATATGATTCCAATCCCAAATGGAATGGCGGAGTAATAGCGGAGATCATCAAAATCGGGCCAGAAGAACTCAACTATCATCCAATAACCATTGGCGGAAATCCAGAAGACTACGGCAAGGTTATGGTAGAGCTCTGACTTCAATAATCTTGTTTGCCACGTAATGAGTAAGGCAACTGTGATTGTTGGAACAAGCATGATGAGACCAATGGGTCTCCATAACATCGCCCAACTAATGTCTTTGATTAACCAGAAAACAATATGCAGATTTTCAGTTTTTCGGAATCTATCCGGGATTGCATACATTTTTAGTGTGCTCATTCTTTATTTAATTAGGGGTTATTTCTCTGAAGTATTCTTTTGAAGCGATTGATGTCAACTTCTGAATTCAATTGTTTGCCAGTACGAAAATAATCAACAAACTCTTTCGCAAACCATGGTGCGAGCGAACAGCCTTTGGTGCCCATACCGTTAAAGATTCCGATATTGGTATGAACAGGATGCATACCAATAAAGGGTCGTCGCTCGATTGTCGCTGGCCGTACAGAGGCCCGATGATCGATAACTTTAAAAGGAACTTTCAGCCAATGTTTCAATTGTTGTTGAGTTTGTTCCCTGAAAATTGTTGTGGGTTGGTCGTTGTCAAATTCCCATTGATACGAAGAACCCACCCAAAAAATATTTTGCTGCCATGGTACAAGATTGATTCCTTTTTTGAAAATATTAGTTGATGGTAAATCAGGCGCTTCGATCCAAATGACTTCGCCTTTATTTGGTGCAAAGGGAAGCGACTGAAAGAATCGATTAGTGCCCGACTGAATGCCGTCGCAAAAAATCAGGTGTTTAGCATTGATTGATTCATAGCGAATCCCATGGTTATCGGCAATGAGTTTATCAATATTGAAGTTGTCTTCCAACAATTCATTATGATTTTTCAGATGTTGTCGCCACGCTGGTAGCAATTCGGCAAGATTGACAAGATAACAAGGCTCGATTTCACCGTAGCCGAAATGATAGTTAAACGTGGATTGATATGCGTTTTCGTCTGTTGGCTGATCGAGATACTGTTGATCGATGGCAAAGCGATCGTTGAATGCCAGTTTCATTTGTGGTGTTGGAAAAAAATCAATAATGTTTTTTTGAGTGATCGCCTCGATATTGAGTTGATTGCCGATTTGTTGATAAGCATTCCATGCGGCGGGCATGAGTTCATCGATCATCCAGGTTTTTACAATACGGCGGCCGGTCACGGGATTAATTATTCCTGCGGCTACACGTGAAGGTGAGTTCTCATTCAGCGAATCGATGACCATAAGCTGGTATCCCGCTTGTTTGAGATAATAGCTAAGCCATGTTCCCGATATACCCTGACCGATTAGGAGGAAGTCGACATCCATTCGGCAAAAATAATGGTTCCGAACTACCCCCGGTTCCGAACTCAAGACCTAAAGCATTGATATTCTAAGATTTTCTCTTTAAAAAAATTAGCAAAAGTCGCATTCCGCTCAAATTTCGAACGTGAGTTCCGAACCTACTCCACCCGAATCCTTATTCCCTCACTATGACTTCCAAACTCAGGCGCATATAAACACTGCACACTCGTAATGCCATTGCTAAACGTGCCCGTATGTGTAACAGATAAGGAATACTCAAAGACCCAAGTCCCCTTTGGTAGTGTTCCAAAAAAGAAGTTCGTACTCACATCTTTTGTTGACTCGTAATACCCAAGTCCACCCTGCCATTTATAACTGCTTATTACGTTTGTTGGTTCCAGTGAGGATGCGCGCATATCTTTCATATGAACATATTCCAATGTCCGATCCGTTCGCAATTCGATTCTCACTTTAATTTTATCACCAACATGCAGTGCGTCGCCGTCGTTCAGTGGATGCAACTCAGCACCACGGTCCCCAATCTTTTCGATAAATAATTTTTTGTTCAATTTTAAAGAGCCAGTCGATGCCGTTATTTTCTCAAGATCTTCGAAATATTGCCAATGAGCCGCTCCCCAGGCGGGAGCACCTGCAGTAGAATTTGAGACAGTGACCGATATATTTCCCATTGCAGGATCGATCTTCGTTACGTCAACTGATTTTTTGAAATAGCCGGTTCCCTCTTCCGATTTTTCGTTTTTAGATGAGTAAAATGGAATTGAGTTGAGGCCAATTTCAACTACCGGTTGCGAAGCTGTCCAATCCGTTCCTTCAAGCAACAGTACATAACAGGCTTCGGCAGTCGCCTTTGTCGTCTTCCAGTTTCTCGTTAGCTTTTGTTTCAGCAACCACGTTTTTAATTTATTTGTTATTGCATTGTCTTTCACGATTTCCACAAATGCTTCTGTCAATAAAGCATGCGCTTCAATTGGAGATTGATGCCAATAATAACCTCCGATAGAAACCTCTTTCCAGTACATACCCATCTCTTCGCTGCTTATTGAAAACTGTTGCAGCGACTTCAGAATGTTCTTTGCTGTCTGAACATCGCCTGTACGGTGAAGTGACAATGCGATCATACCCTGCATATAGCGGGATTGCTTTACCCATGTTAGTTGCGCTTGTTTTCGATAGTAGTTATATGCTTTGAACGCCGAACCCGGCACTGACATGTTTGTAAAGAAACTACGCATGTAGAGGTATTGGATCTGCATCTGATCAGGTTCGGTCGTAGTTAGGTTCGCTTTCCTTGCAACAAGTTTATTATAGTCGTCAATTAATTTTTTGTCAAGATAACTAAGCCCACGATTGATGATGGAAGTTACTGACCGATCGTTTGCAGGCAACGCGCCCAGCTTTGCTAAATGACCAAGGCCTGTAATTATATATTGGGTCATGTACCGATCATCAGGTCCACCAGGAAACCAAACGAATCCGCCATTTTCACTTTGCATCTCTGCAAGACGCGAGATGGATGTTTGAAAATCCTTTGTGGCGCGCACCAAATCAAACACCAACGCCAGTTGCTTTTTCTGCTGTGATTCAGACTTCGCTTCGAAAACCCATGGAGTTTCCTGCAATAAAACTGATTTCAATTCCTGGTTTTTTTCAAGATTCGACATCAATGCCGATGTATCAGTGATTCGCCATTTGTTAAACACATCACGCAGTCGTGTGTTGGAGTTGAGAATTTTGACAGCGATTGCATTCACGTAAAAGCGATTGAACAACTGATCTGCACTTTCATTATTGTTTTCCAGCAGTGTCGGTAAGGCCTGAACCGCGTACCACGCCGGGTTGGAACTAAATTCAATGCTAAACGAATGATTCAATAACGATTCACTATTCACGCTATTAATTAGTTTTTCGAATTTGAATTGTTTAGTTCCATTGCCAGTGAGATTAAGTGGTAATGACTCTGTTACCAATGTCCGGTTGCTCACCACGGGTAAAGTCATTTCCTCTCCGTCGCTAATATCTCCGGATCGGGCGATCACGCGATAGATAACCGGCTTGTTGTATTCGAAGGGGGTTTCAATCGTGAAGCTCGCCAGTGCACTTTGTCCAGCCGCTGCAGTAAAGTATTGATTCGGAAAGAAATTTCGGAACCAGCCATCAACCGGTTGATTCGTGGAAGGGTCTATCAATTGCAACTCGACCTGGCCCGTCATTTCTTTGCCCGTCATGTTTACAATTTTCGTTGTGAAATCCATGCGATCACCTTCTCTTAAAAATCGCGGCGCATTGGATTGGACCATTAAATCTTTTTGAGTTACAATCATTTTTTGGGAATAGCCAAACGCAGCCTCTTTCGTGTGTGCAAGGCTCATCCATTTCCATTGCGTCAATGCTTCCGGGATGGTAAACGAAAATTCGATCACACCGTTGCTATCTGTCTGTAAATCCGGAAAGAAAAACGCGGTTTCGTTGAAGTTTTTCCGGGTTTGAATTGGAGTTGTTGCTGGCGGTTTTGACGTTGAAGAAAGAATGAACCAATCAATGCCACGGAAGATTGCGGCCTGGCAGCCTGCAAAGGCAAGGGCGACTTTAT
>JACMLR010000209.1 GCA_014379515.1 Chitinophagaceae bacterium | reverse complement strand
TTTTTCACCTGGTCAATGAAGTTTTGAAGTACCGGGAAGTCAGAGAATAATTTGCAGGCGATAATCATAAATACAACTCCGAATAGGGCACCAAAAATATGTGCAGAGTGATTAACGTTTCCTCCACCTCTTTTATCAAGCCAACTTGAAACAGCGAGATAAAGGGCACCGAAAACAAAACCAGCAATAAAGACTGGAACGAAAATTATTCCAATTCCCATCATCGGTGACAGTAGTATTTGCACAAAGATTACTGCGGAAACGGCTCCAGATGCACCGAGGCTTCGGTACTCTGGGTTGTTTTTATTTTTTGAATAAGTAGGCAGCAGGCAAAAAGCAAGCGCAAGAATATAAAGTGCGAGATAAAGGATTTTTCCTTTATCACCAAAGATCATAACGAAACTGTGTTCGACACCGCTCTTGTTTTGACCATCGCCGAAAAGATACAAGGCAAACATGTTGAAAAACAAGTGGCCCATATCTGCATGAATAAGTCCGCAACTGAAAAACCGGTACCATTGTTTGTTGCGCGAAATCGCCGGCGGATAAAATATAAGGTCATCAACAAGTTTCTGATTGCTGAAGCCGTAGAATGATATCAGGCAGGTAATAATTATAATGATCAGGGTTACACTCATAGTATTTATTAATTGATCCGTCAGGATCAGGCGTGGTGATATTTTTCGTTACGCAAGATAGTACATGCCCGATAGATCTGCTCCGCGAGGATCAGCCGGACCAACTGGTGCGGGAAGGTCAATTGCGATAAACTCCATTTGTAATTTGCACGCGTTAAAACTGCATCATCCAAACCAAACGCACCTCCGATTAAAAAGACAAGTTTGCGTGTACTTTCATTCGCCCGTACTTGAATGAGTTTTGAGATTTCGGGCGAACTAATTTGCTTGCCCCGCTCATCAAGGGCAACAAGATAATCGTCCTTTTCAAGTCTCTCAAGTACCGTATCAGCCTCTTTTTTTTTCAAATCAATTTCACTGAGCATGCCGGCATTTTTGGGTACAGGGATGATTGTCCACTCGACCGGGTAATAATTATTAATACGTTTCGTAAAGTCAAGAATAGCATCTTTTATATGGGGCTCGTGATTTTTACCGATTGACCAGAATTGAATTTTCATAGTGCGTTTACCATTGAGGTTTGTCGGTTGTTTACAGGTGTTGCATTTATCATGCACGCGTCGCGTATAGTGATTCTTCGTAAATTTCAGGATAACTTTCTGCAATGGGAAAAAAATATGTTCTGTTCTTATCGATTCTCTTTTCATATTCTTTAACAGCACAAATCGCAAAAGCTCCGCCGCGTTCGGAAGGAGAAGGCCCATGGCCCCAACTGATTTTACGAGGCGCAACCTTGATTAATGGAACCGGAGCACCACCATTTGGACCGGTCGATATTGTAATTGAACGAAATCGCATTGTTCAGATTTCATCTGTCGGCTATCCGGGAGTTGCCATCAATGCACAAAGCCGACCCAAATTAAAAGAAGGTGGAAGTGAAATCGATTGCGCTGGCAAATATGTGCTTCCGGGGTTTATAGATATGCACGGGCATATTGGTGGAACTGCCCAGGGAACACCTGCAGAATATGTTTTTAAATTATGGATGGCACATGGCATCACGACTATTCGGGATCCTTCGTGTGGAAATGGACTCGAATGGGTACTCGATCAAAAAACACAGAGTGCACAGAATAAAATTACCGCGCCACGCATCTATGCATACACGGCATTTGGAATGGGGGCAAAACAGCAAATATCGACCCCTGATCAGGCGATCGAATGGGTTAGAGAAAATCAAAAAAAGGGAGCAGATGGTATTAAGTTTTTTGGTGCCGCGCCTGCTGTTATGGATGCAGCAATTCGGGAAAATAAAAAACTTGGGTTGCGCTCAACCTGTCATCATGCACAACTTAGTGTTGGGCAGTGGAACGCACTTCAATCCGCGCGAGCGGGAATGACATCGATGGAACATTGGTATGGCCTGCCCGAAGCGATGTTTACTGATAAAACGATTCAGAACTATCCCCTGGACTACAATTACAACAATGAACAGGATCGGTTTGGCGAAGCCGGGAAATTATGGAAGCAAACGGCGCAACCTTATTCTGAAAAGTGGAATGCTGTAATGAACGAAATGATTGCGTTGGATTTTACGCTTGATCCAACATTTGATACGTATGAGGCCAGCCGTGATTTGCATCGTGCGCGGACCCAGGAATGGCATGGGATCTACACATTGCCGGCATTGTGGAAATTTTACGAACCAAACCGGGTTTCGCATGGCTCTTATTGGTTTAGTTGGGGAACTGAACAAGAAGTGGCATGGAAAGAAAACTTTCGGTTATGGATGACCTTTATTAACGAATATAAAAATCGCGGTGGCCGTGTAACTGCAGGAAGCGACAATGCTTTTATTTACCAACTATACGGGTTTGGCTTCATTCGCGAATTGGAATTGTTGCGCGAGGCCGGTTTTCATCCCCTGGAAGTTATCCGGTCCGCAACTCTTTATGGCGCGCAGGCACTTGGTGCAGAAAAAGAAATTGGAAGCGTTGAGGTTGGTAAACTGGCCGACCTTGTTATAATTGATGAAAATCCATTGCAGAATCTTCAACTGCTGTATGGAGTGGGGGCGCTAAAATTATCAGCTGATAACAAACCCGAACGTGTTGGTGGCGTGCGCTACACAATCAAAGACGGCATCGTATACGACGCAAAAAAGTTATTGGATGATGTGAAGCGTATGGTTGATGCAGAAAAGCTAAAAACTAATTGGAAACTTGCTCAGCCTGGATTTTAAGAGATACTATTTTTTGCTCACAGTAAAATAACTGACAGAACTACCAACTGTTCCGTTGCTGCTCACACCCTGCACTACCAAGGCGTATCTGCCAGGGAGATCGGAGCTGTAAAACGTTTGTGTGTCTTCGCCGTTGCTGTTTGGTTTTATATCTGGTGACCAATACAATAAACTGCGGAAATCGGGGATGCGGCTGCTTTTCGCTTTCGCATTATCGTAAACAGGAGCGTAAAATTGCCGTTCGAGTTGAAGCCCTGCATATTCCAGCAATAGCGCTGTTTGATCGAGTGGATATCCTGCGAGATCGCCCTGGTAGCTGCTAAAGCTTGCAATGCCTTCATAAGTTATGGCACCCTGGAAGTATCGACGGGAAACAACATCGAGTCTTTTTATTTTCAAAGGATCGAAAGTTGTAATCTTCGCGAGATCAAAAACTGGTACACCGTCAAGTAAAACCAGAGGATTGCCTTCGAAATAAGTCCGGTATGGAAGATTGTACATTTTATAGCGATATCGTCCCTGCGCTTTTCGCAATTGAATTTCCGTTACATACTCAATAAGAACTTCTTCCATTGTCGAGAAACGCGTATAGTCGTCGAGCACATAAACCTTATCGGGTTTGCCAAAAAAAGCTGTGGTATCGGAAAAATTCGGCAAATAAAATAAATCCTGTTGTTTATTGCGATATGCGTTTTCAACCTGGGTGGCGGTGAGTCGGGTCAGCAGGTGTTGCTGATCTTGTGCAGATAAACTGAACATTGGAAGACCGCCTTCAGCAAATTTTTCGGAGAATGGGTTATCGATTTCAACGCGATAAAAGCTATCAGTTTCTTTGTTAGTTTGAACGATAATATTTTCCGTTCCAAAAATTTTCTTGATATCAAATCGAATTGAACCATCCGGGTTACTCAGGCAAGTACTGAAGTGAAAGCGTTCTCCCGGTACCGTAAGATAGGTCAGTATTCCACCCGCAGGGCTGCCGGTCCGGCGATCAATTACGCGGCCGGTGATAATATGACCCGCGATTTCTGGTATGTAGGTAGTGCTGCGATTTTTCGAGATTCCGGAAACTTTACGCCAGCCTTGCGTGAGCATCAAATTATCAGCGGTTTCTTTAACGTCCGCGTCTGATGAAGTGAAGTAATAAGCCGGATCTTCAATTGATCCTTTGATATGATTTTGCAACCAGCTATGATAATAAATATCTGCGGCAGGGAAAGAGGTGATTGAGTCGACGCGATAAACAGCCATTGAGAGGTCGGTTCTTGAATTTTTAATGCCGGCCTGGATGGTTGCTTTGATAGGTGAGCGTGTTGGATAATGGTTGCTATCGGTTTTCGTCGTGATGCTCAGTGCGGTTGCAGGTTTCGTAAAAAACAATCGTTCTGCAGTTGGATTGAATTGTTCATTGAACACGGTTAGTTGTGTCACCCCTGTCCCAAACTTGTTTTTCGGTATCGCAAATTTGATCTGTTTGTTTTGAATTCGTCCGGAAAAATGTTGCGGTGTTCCTGTTGATGGTTGTAAAAGAAGATAAACAAACTGCCCTTCGGCATCGGCCTGTATGTCTACCTGGATGTCGTTTGCATTATTATCATTTACCTGCATTACAAATCCTTTGCTTTCCATTGCGGGAAGATCTACAGTTGCTTTCGACTGATCCGGATAAGTAACAACAGTTTTATATTTTTTGCCCGGTTGAGGTTGAAAAGTAAATCTACCCATTCCGAACTTCGTGGTTTGAAAGGAAACGATTGCCTCGTTTTGTTCATTAACAATGTTGCCACTAACATGAATTGATTTTCCAGATGCATCAGTTGCCTTAAATGCGACGCGGTTGGAAACGCCTTCAATCAAATTTCCTCCTTCAGGAAAAAAACGGACACTATAAGAATTTGCAGAAGTTATGGGAGAAGTCAGCTTGTCAACATTCAGTATCGTAATTGACTGGTGAAAATAATGGTCGGGAGAAACATTCTTGAGCAAGTTAGTATAGGCTCGCAGGTAGTAGTTGTTGGATGAAAGATAGGTGGGAATTTTGATGGACCCGCTACCGCTGCCACTATCGATGGCAATCTTAATTTGGATAACAGGTTTATTTGTTGCATCTACCACTTCAACATAACCTACTTTACTTGTAAGAGATGGTGTATTTGAAACCGTTTCGGTGACATACATCTTAAACCAAATAATTTCACCCGGCAGAAAATATGTTTTCGCGGTATGAATGAAAATTCGTTCTGTGGGCCTGGAACCGGTTGAATAGCTTGTAATTTCTTTCTGTTGTGCCTGGATAGTAGATGCACAGGTTACCATCGACAGAATCAACAGGAGAAAATGATAATGATATTTGCGAGCAACTGAGATCATCTGTTCAAAACTTTTATTTTACCAGAAAGAAGGTTTTGTTGTTGTGCCACCACGGGTTCTGCAATCTACACATGGTGTTGTCAGCAAAGCCATTGGCGGTTTTGGAGTTGGTGGAAGTTCAGATACATAATATCCGGGCGAATAGTGCCTGTTTTTTAAAAGATAGGCGACCACGGAATCGTGAGTGATCCTTACTTCCTCGCAATCGGTTTCCCATTTAAAGCCCCAATTTTGCAATTCGGAATTTTTAATGAATAATCTTTTCTCTGTCGCTGTTGCAATGCTTACAAATCCAATCACCGGCTCATCCGGATTGTTGAGGCAATGTATATTTCCTGTAATTGTTGAGGGCTGTACTCCGAATATCGACCCAAGGTCTTTGGAGTTTTTTCTTAACAACTGCCAGTATTCGAAGCCCTCTTCTGTCAACGCATATTGTTTGGCGAGTACGCTGTACCTCACGCCCATTTTATCTCGCCCGCGTTTGACGATCGTCAACGGAAAGGCTGCGATTCGATCCTCACTTAAATCTTTAGAAGTACTAAGTAAGATGTCTTTTGAACCTTGAGATGTCCAGCACTTGTTTAACAGATTTGTACTGTCGCGACGATAAATCAGTTCGGCGCTGTAATCAATTCCCCATACCGATTCGTAGGGGGCATGATATTCCCACAACTCTGAGAACTCCCAACGATAGAAATGCGATTTATTAGTTGGGTCGTGAGTATTCACAAATATTGTTACGTCTTCATCTTGTTTCCACGTGAGACTGTCAATGGGTGGGGTAATGTTAACCGGCACAAAATCTGATTCATATCGTTTTCCGTCGACTGTATGAATTGATAGTTTATACTCAAGATTCGGATTCAATGAAAGCCCAACACGTGTATAGGTTCCATTGCCAACGTACGGAATGTTGATTTCAGTTTGATCGCGCGAAATCACAAATACGCCGGCCTGTTCTTCAAGAATGTCGAAGAAAAAACTACCGGGATCCTGCGTACGGGTAAGTTTTATCGTGGTAGTATCAGTTCCAGGATCAATCACTCCATCTACAACAAGAAAAAAATTATCGTTGCTGCCGACAGGAAGAAGGTATTCTTCCCGGCAACTCATTGCCATGAAAATCAAAAAACCCAAAAATGTAGCGCTAATTTTAGTCATAGCATTGTTGTTACCAGAATGTTGGTTTTAAAGTTGTGCCACTCTTTACAGTGCAGTCAACACAAGTTTTTTTAGCAATGGCAAGCCCACCACCGGTTATATAATAAGCCGGGCCCAGATCTCGGAAATTTTGCAAATAATAGCTGGCACTAT
>JACMLR010000208.1 GCA_014379515.1 Chitinophagaceae bacterium | reverse complement strand
TTCAACCCAAATTCTTTGCATGCAGCTGAAAGTTCTTTGAGTACATCGCCTTTGCCATTGCGCCATTTACTTTCCCGAACAGTGTGTTTTGAAAATTTACTTGGCCATAACGAAAAACCGTCGTGATGTTTGGCAGTGATAATGATACCCTTCGCTCCGGCATCTCGGGCAATGCGCGCCCATTGCCGGCAATCAAGTTGAGTCGGATTGAAACTATTTGGATCTTCTGTTCCGTGGCCCCACTCAAGGCCGCTAAAAGTATTGGGCCCAAAATGCATGAAAAGGTAGAACTCCATTTCATGCCAGTTCATTTGCTGTTTCGTTGGTAGCGGACCAAAAGGTTGAATCAATTGAGCAGATACAACAATCGAACTCAATAATAGTACGGAAATGATGATTGATTTTTTCATTGCAGATTGTTCTGTACGCTTTTAAACAAATTGCCGACGAAAGTAAAGTTACTCATTGCTGATCGTCATTTTTTATCACGATCACTTCGCCAGCTTTCATTGCAATGTGCGTAATGTCATTATCAACATAAATATTTTTGTTGACAGGAGATAATAAGAATTTCCGAAATGGCAAGTTGATGCGAAGATTACCGCCCGCGGTTGCGCGAATAGTAACTGATTGTACAACCGCGTTCGTCCGGGTGGCTGAAACAAGGAAACCGCCTTCCGTTCTCAACGATTGAAAGTTTACATCCTTCCATGATACTGGAACAGCCGGAAAGATTTCGATATACCCCTTATAACTTTGAATCAATAATTCATGAATGCCTTGTGCGAAAGCAAAATTGCCCTCTAGTGTAAATGGACGATAAGTAAAACTTGAGTGTTCGCCGCCCCGCTGATCTCCATTGAGATGAAAACTATTTGGTGAGCAAAAATTCGACTCAAAGATTTTTAATGCACGGACGGCGTTGTCACTTTCCTTTGCTCTTGCATAAACGCAAGCGATCCAGGAAAAAGAATAACCGCACCACGCTTTGGTTCCTATTTTTTCAAGATGTCGAAGCGATTTTTTAATTATCAAACTATCGCGCGAGTTCTCGATATCCATCAATCCCAACGGATAGATCGGCATTAACTGAGCATGGTGCCGGTGTGATTCATCCAGGTTCTGGCCATGTGCTATTGTGAGACCGGTCTCATTGACATCATAGTCAGGCAGCGTATGCGTCGAATTCCTTTTTGCATCTAAATCAAATGCCATGCGGTCGAGTGCTTTGATCAACGACAAATCATAATTAGTAATAGATGTAAACCATGCGGCTCTTGAATTATTATGGTATTCAGGACTCGAACTCAATGGAAGCATATTGCTGTCGCTTCGTTTACGGAGCTGGTCAAGATATTTTTTTACTTCCGTTATATACCATTTCGCTTCTCTCTTTGCTGCTGAATCAGTCGGATCAAATTTAGTTTGCCAGTAAAAGTGTTGCGCAAGCCACGCAGCAGTCGTTGGGCTCATCGAATATTGAATCCATCCTCCCATCTCTCTACCAGAAATCGTGGTGACGCCGGGAACATTAAGACCATCAGTACCAAAGTATTGCTTTGTCCACCGCATGTTTTCGCCACGAACCTTCCAAAGCCAATTGGTAAAACCCGCCGTTAAGTCGAGATGGTTACCTGTATATCCTGGCCAATAACTTAGTTGCGTATTAAGGTCATGATGAAAATCTCCTTTCCACGGCGGAAGATTCCCATTGTCGGCTGTCCAAACTGCCTGCAAGGAGATTGGAGGAGTATTGGCTCTTGCAACTGAACCGAATTTGTACATCTCCATGTAATACTGCTTCTCTAACTTCTCGTCGGGAATGTTGACGGATGACCGGCTCCAGAAATCTGTCCACCATTGAACATGCTCCGGCCAGTAAGTTGTCTCTTTAAGTTTGATATTGATATCAGGCAATTCGGCACGTTGATCGTGGGTGATTGTCCATTCACCAAGTAATGATTTACCCCGTGTATTAACCCACTTGATCAAAACCTCGTAATAGTGCTTATCGTAAGTAGGTTGATGATATCGGATGGAATTCGTTGTAGTTGTCAGTTCACCTTTTGGATAACCCAATCTTTCGAGACCCTGCCCCTCCACACTGTTTCCGGTGCCTGCCTTACCTCCGTTATACCCAGGAATTATTAGAGCGGGAATGATTGAAATCCCTGCAAGATTTTCAAATCCGAAATATCCGACTTGCTTAGTTGCATGGATATAATTATTAAACACAACCCCGGAGCTGAAGCGAATGGAACTTAAACCAGTTATGATATTTAATTCGTTTGAAACTACATCTCCTAACAGGTTCGATTTAAATTCTAATGCCGCCCCTGGTATTTTCGTTGGAGCCGCATACTTTTCATAAGGTTCATCACCGAGGCGCTGTACGGAATCGTATTGATTTAATTTGTGCTTTTGAACGACCCAATCAAATTTCAACTTATCGATTTCCGGCATCGGCCGATCATCCCATAAATCAACGCGATCCAATGAGAGTCGGATCTTATCTTCTTTCTGCCAGATCAATGCTCCAAGCCAACCATTTCCTAATGGAATTCCTTCGTCCCATCGCTTCGCCAACGAATCAAATTTGAGAAAGTGTTTTGCCGAAGGCTGACAAATGGCTTCGCCAGATATAAATAAGGCGATAGCAAAAGTGAGTCGAATGACATGTCGCGTCATTTCTTTTTCGGTTTTTCTTTCATGATCGTTGTATCACTCTCCAGTGTTGGAACGAGGTAGTTCCCACTATCCAATCGCGCAGCGGGAAACGCCTTTTGCAATTCAATCCAGTCGCTGGTGCGGATTGCCGTTTGGTACAAGTAAATCGACTTTAATGCAGGTAAACCTTTCAATTGCAATACGCCTTTCGGAGTTATTGCTGTTCCAACCAGGTTGAGATATTGAAGTTGTTTCAATGGGATGAGTGAAGCCAGAGCACTATCCGAAATCGCCGTATTGTCGAGATACAATTTTCGTAAAGAACTTAGCTGCGCAATCACTTTCAATCCGCTATCCCCAATCTTTTGATCACTTAATTTTAGCGATAATAATTGCGCCTTGACGGGCTCGAGCATTTTTAAATCTGCGAGAGTGACTGAATCAACTGAAACAAAATTTATACTGAGGTAATTGCTATTCTGCGCAACTGGTATTACGACCACTCCCCGGTCGAGCAATTTTTGAATACTTTCTTTCGACGCGGGTTTCACAGTTTCCAATGGAACATCAATCGTTCCGGATACTGCGGTTATGCTGGCCTGGTACTCGTTAAGCATTTTTGTGATATTATCAGTCTGTTCAAGTTGACTGACTCGCTTATCAAAACTTGCACCGCTTTGAATCCACCAACGAAGAAGTTCAACTTCGTTTTCACTTAATTGCGATTTTTCTTTTGGTGGCATATGCTTTTCTTCGTTCCGTGGAAGAAGAAGCCGCTTCATTAACTCGCTTTCGTGAGGTTTTCCCGGGACCAAATCATTTCCTTCTTTCCCACCCTTCATAATAAATTCAGGCAAATCCAGGCGGAGCTTTCCCTTTTGTTTGTTCTCACCATGACAGGAAATACATTTTTCCCGAATTAGTGGCTGTACAACATCTGCGTATATATTAGCCTGTTGAATATCTGCAATCGCAGGTCGGGCATATGCATTATCGCCTTCATCCGATAGGCCAGCAGTAAGATAATCGCTTCCGTGTGTCAGTGATCCTCCAAGATGGCCTGTGATCAAAATCAATACAAACAACAAAGCGGCGGTGGCCAATTTTAATGTGGTGGAATCGGATCGCTTATAAATGAACCAGTACACAACCGAAATTACAGCAACAGAAATTCCAAACCATTGATGGCTTCCAGCCAATTGCGAATCGTAGTCGCCACTAAGATTGAGCATGTACCCGCTAGCTGCAGATAATACCGCAAACATCATCCCCCAAAAAATGGCTATACCAGTTGCAGATTGCAAAGCGAGCGCAGGCCGTTTATGACTCAGCCATTGAAAAACACAAGCGAGTAATAATATACCAATAGGCAAGTGAACAAGAAGCGGATGAAACCGGCCAATCAATTGCTGCATGAATGTTTAGTAGAGATTTATCGTTTACAGTTTAGTGGAGGGTTCATAACTATCAGGCCCACCGTTTCCGCAGCATGTTCATCATATGTACATTGATAGCCCATTGATCCGACAACGGTTGACGGGTATAGGGTAATGTCCACATATAATCTGGGGGACCGAATTCTGTTAGAACAGTCATTCGCATCCCGGCTTTTTTCTTTGCTTCAACAATTTTATCCCACCACTCAAGATGTTTCTTTACTGCATCATTCCATTCCGGCGCACGTGGATCACTGACCTGGGGTCCTTCAGGATGCCCAACGCGTGCATGAATATGTTTGGTTCGTTCGAGCGCGAGAGATACAGTTTCTTCCATATCCCATAACAGTGATTCGTGTACAGCGCACCAGTGTGAAATATCAAGGGTAAGGCTCAGGTCAGGCATTTTCTGCAGGAAATCACGTGTGATGTGTGCAGCAAAGAGTGACCGGCCACGATGCGTTTCGTGATATATCGGTATTCCGTTTTGCTTTGAAAGTTGAGAAGTAAATTCAATAAATGGTTTGTTTTGATCAAACGTAAAATAATCCTTACCTGAATGGCAGTTGATATAGATGGGCTTTAATGCAGCTGCTATATTTATCCCATCTTTAAATTGCGTGAGGTGTTTTTGTGGATCTTTATCTCCTCCCCCATATAATATTCCAAATAAGAGTTGATGTTTTTTTGTTGCCGCTAGCAAATCATTGCGGCCTTTTTCATCACCTGGCATCCAAACTTCGATACCGTCATATCCTTCTTTTTTTGCTTTCGCACAGAACTCGTCCATCGTTCCGCTAAAGCCCCAATTGGTTGCCATGAAGAGCAATTCAAAATTTGCATTCTTCGTAAACTTCGTTTCTGGCGTTGCGAATGCGTCCATTGAAGATAAAAACATTGCGGAGCCGGATACTCCAGTCAGACCTAAAAATTTTCTTCGGTTGATTGACATGTCAAAACGTTCGTTTGGTGATGGATCTATTTATTTTTGGAGTGAAGCTTATGCCATGATTTCATTTATAACGCGACCTGACACATCTGTAAGACGGAACGGCCGGCCCTGGAACTCATGCGTAAAAAGTTCATGATCGAAACCGAGTTGGTTTAAAATTGTTGCCTGGATATCGAATGCTTCAACTTTGCCATTGATGGCGCTGTAACCAATTTCATCCGTTTCACCATAGCTAAATCCTTTCTTTATTCCCGCTCCAGCCATCCAAATGGTGAATGCTTCTGTATGATGATCTCTTCCCTTGTATGGATTCTGCGCGCCGTTTCTGTTTTCCATCATCGGCGTACGACCAAACTCCCCTCCCCATACAACAAGTGTTTCATCCAACAATCCGCGTTGTTTCAAATCAAGCAGCAAAGCGGTAATTGATTTATCTACGCTACGGTATTTATTAATGATCCCTACGTCTAATGCATTCGATGCATTATCACCATGAGCATCCCAACCCCAATCAAAAAGTTGTACGTAGCGAACGCCTTTCTCGACAAGTTTTCGCGCCAGCAATGCATTGTTGGCGAAGCAATCTTTTCCAGGTTGCACGCCATACATCTCTTTAATGTACTCAGGTTCGTTATTAATGTTCATGACTTCCGGCACAGATACCTGCATCCGAAATGCCATTTCATATTGGGAAATTCGAGACAGTATTTCTGGATCGTTATATTCCTTATACTCCTGTTGATTTGCTTCTGCAATTGCATCGATTGAAGCCTTTCGTACATCGCGGCTCATTCCTTTGGGATCGTTGATAAAGAGAACCGGGTCACCTTCGCTTCGACACTGAACACCCTGGTAAACAGAGGGCAAAAATCCACTGCCCCAAACACTTTTGCCTGCATCTGGAAAACTACCACCACTGGTTAGCACTACAAATCCAGGAAGGTTTTGATTTTCGGTACCCAATCCATAAGTAACCCAACTGCCCATACTAGGGCGACCAAGACGAGGGCTACCCGTATGTAATAGCAATTGAGCCGGCGCGTGATTAAACTGATCGGTCTTAACTCCTTTCAAAAAGCAAAGTTCATCGGCAACAGTTGCAAGATGCGGAAGATGATCGCTGATCCATGCGCCACTTGCGCCGCGTTGCTGAAAGTTTGCTTGTGGTCCAAGCATCTTCGGTACACCACGAATAAATGCGAAACGTTTTCCTTCCAGCAACGATGGCGGGCAATCCTGGCCATCCATCTTCATCAACTCTGGCTTATAATCAAACAGTTCAAGCTGTGATGGTGCACCTGCCATGTGCAGGTAAATAACCGATTTCGCCTTACCGAAAAACGGTGGTGATTTCGGAAGCAGGGGATGCGTTGGGTCAAACGGAATTGAAGTAGACGGAGCAGAGCGACCGCAGGAACCAAACATGGATCCGAATGCGAGTGCGCCCAAACCCATTGCGCTTTCTTTAAGAAAATGCCGACGTGTATGTGCCTGCAACACTGCATGCTCAGCTTCCTTCACCAACTTTTGATTATGTACTTCTTTTGCAGTCATATTTTACATGATCAGTTTTTAGTAATCACTTCATCCATATTCAGCATTGCATTTGCAACGACCACCAATGCAGCGGACGAAGCATTATTATGTTCGTTCATTATTCCAATCATTTCGCATGTTCGCTCCGGATTTTTTTTGAAATCCTCCAATGCTTTTGCGTAAAGATTGGTGAAGACGTTCAGTTTTTCATTGGTGATTGCCTTGAACATCATTCGTTCATATCCCTTTGCTATTTGCTTCGCAATGTCCGCTCCACCGTCTGCTTTCATTCGATAAGCAAAGTGTCGGGCCATATCGAGGTAGGCGGAATCATTTAAGGTTACCAATGCCTGCAACGGTGTATTGGTGCGGATTCTTCGGGCGTTACAAACAACGCGTTGAGAACCATCAAACGCAATCATAGATGGATATGGTGAAGATCGTTTCCAATAAGTATAGAGTGCGCGGCGATATTGACCAGCATCTTTGTTAGCATTCCATTTCGACCCGTTGTATGGCGAAAGCCAAATGCCGTCGGGCTGCCACGGCATCACTGATTTACCATACAATTGCTCGTTAAGCTGACCGCAAATACCAAGATGTTGATCGCGCAATTGTTCTGACGTCAATCGTATCCGCGGACCGCGCGCGTAATATTTATTGAATAGATCTTTTTGTTTGTTCTCTTCAGATACTTTTGAACTTTGCCGGTAAGTAGCACTTGTAACTAATTCACGAACGAGCTTCTTCATGCTCCAGTTATATTCGTTCATCAATTTCCATGAAAGATGATCAAGTAATTCCACATGAGTTGGCGCGATACCCTGCGTGCCGAGATCCTCAAGTGTTTCCGCGATCCCGGTACCAAAGAGTTGTTCCCATAACCGGTTAACCAATGTGCGGGCAACAAGCGGATTCTGTTTGTTCGTTAACCACATTGCAAGTCCGAGACGATTCGCCGGCGCATCTTTTGGAAGCGCGTATTGCAACGATTGAGGAACGCCTGGTTGAACTTCTTTTCCTTTGGCCATCCAGTTACCACGTTCGAAAACATTCGTTTTTCGTTGCCATTCTTCAGGGTTCTCCATCATGATGGGCGTGCCCGGGAGATAGGCGGTAATTAAATCCCAGTACTGCTTTTTCATTTTTGCGTAACCCGGGGCTTGTTGTGCAGGGAATTCACGAGTGAAATAAAACCAATTAAACATTATGCCGTATTCGATCGAATCCTTCAGTAAACGATTGGTATAACTCATGTAGACATCATGCACACCATCAACAACAGGATAATCTATTTCAACAATTTTGTTTCCTTTGAAAGAGTTTACTGGATACGTTTTTAGAAGCCGACCGTTCGCTGAATCAAGTCTGAATTGTAATACGCCAGCATCCTTCCATGTTGCAAAACGCATTATCAATTTATCACTTCGATCCATTTTTACTCCACGGATCCGGGCAATTGAATTGTTGTGAAATAATAACGCGTAGTTGTTATTCTCTATGATGTTATTGGAAATATTATCTACAGCGGTGGAATTGATTGAGGGCTGCCAGGTGCGAACGAATTGCCGGATAGCATTAGCAGCGGAATCATTGCTATTCTGTTTCACCCAGTCGGTCAGTTCATTCAGTTTGGATGTTAATGAATCATTGAAATCACGAAGCATCGGGTATTCATCGGGTACATCTTCGTCACGCGTGTTATTGAAATATGCCATGAACGAGTAATACTCTTCATGGCGAAAAGGATCATAAGGATGGCTATGACATTGCACACATGCAAACGTAGTACCCATGATACCTTCCCATGTAGTATTAACCCGATCGATAACAGAAGAGGTACGAAATTCTTCATTGTCGGTTCCACCTTCATCATTACTCATTGCGTTGCGATGAAATGCAGTAGCTATGTATTGAGCATCGGTGGGGTTGGGTAAGAGATCACCAGCGATTTGCTCCGTAAGGAATTTATCGTATGGCATATCGTCATTGTAAGCTTTGATGACCCAATCACGATACTTCCAAATATTTCGGCCGTAGTCAGACTCGTAACCTTTTGTATCGGCATAACGGGCAAGGTCAAGCCAAAGTGTTGCCCAACGTTCACCATAGTGCGGGGAGGCAAGCAAAGAATCAATCAAGCGATCATATGATGCGGCACTGCTATCACGAAGAAAATTTGCAGCAAGTGCGGAATCAGGCAGCATACCAATAATATCAAGTGCAGCTCTTCTTAATATCACTGATTTCTCTGCAGGAGCAGAAGGTTTAAGTTGCTTTTCTTTAAGTTTGGTAAAGATGAAACGATCGATATCATTTTTGTACCAATCAGATTCAATGTCGGGTACAGTCACTTTTTTTACAGGAAGATAAGCCCAGTGGTCACCCCATTCAGCACCTTGCTTTATCCAGTTACGAAGTATTTCTATCTCGTGCTTTTCAAGCGCTGCATGTTTATAAGGCATTCGCTCTTCGGGGTCGGAGTGCGTGATCCGACGGATGAGTTCACTTTCCTCTGGCTTGCCGGGGATAATGGCTGGACGTCCGGATTCTGTTGGAGCCAGCGCTTCAGATCGAAATAAGAGACTGAAATTTGCTTTACTTTTTACACCGCCATGGCAGCTAATACATTTTTTGTTGAAGATGGGTTTGACTTCCGTGTTGAAGTCTACACGCGGATGGCTTGTACTAAATGTAAAGACCACAGCAGCGACAATCAATAGTGCGCTTACGAAGATTATTTTTTTGTTCAACAGAGCCTTCATTGAGCAATCGTTTCGAGTTTCCTAAGGTAGCGATAATTCCCCTAGGAAACTGATTGGACTGCTTCAAAAAAACTGCTGCTCCATTTTTCGCCATGCTTCAGTATACAATGTGGCTGATCAATCGATTGCGCTGCTTTTTCAAAGTCGTCAACATTAGCAGAATTGAACGAAAACATATTATAGTGACAGGGAATCACGCAGCGTGCTTTTACAGCTTTTGCCAGCTGAGCGGCCTCAGTAAAATTTAAGTTTCCGGCAACACCTCGCGACGGATCATCGCCATTGATTGGCAGTAGTGCAAGATCAATTTTGAATGGCCTCAGTAAGTCGGCCATATCTGAATACCAGAGCGTATCGCCACTGTGGTAGATTGTCCAGTTACCAAATTCAATTACGTATCCCATATAAATAGGATTTCCTTTTGAGTCACGATCTATCTCGTTATGCTTTGCGGGGATTCCATGGAAAGTAAACCCCTCGATTGTTACTGATTTTTTATCGTTGATTCCGATTGGAAAATCATCTGCTCTTTTTACCCGCTCGGTTACAAAATCACGATTGGCTTCAGGAATGAGAAAAGCTGCAGCCGGGTTATTTGCAAATAATGGAGTAAGTGTTTCTGCATCCAGATGATCTGTATGATTGTGGCTGGAAGTAACAACAGTGATTTTTGTGAGAAGCGATGGTTCAATCACACGTTCGCTTAGCCTGATATGCGGTTTGCTGGTAGCAGCATATTTGACGGTCAGCGAATCTGATAGATAGGGATCAATTAATAAACGCCTTCCGTTCCATTGAACGAGAAACCCGCTTTGGCCGAGCCACCAAAGATTAAAACTAGCTTTTTCATCCAGGCAAGCATCCATTTCTTCAAGTAATGCATTGTCCTTTTTCACTGCGGGAATCAGGTTCATAATTGATTTTCTTTTTAGCACACTTCATGAGCATTAAATCTGCTTACAATGATGCTCGAACTATTTTTGCCCCGTTCACCATATTGGTAAGTTTCTGTTTGGAAGCCCAACGAGCGGTTTGGCTTAAGCCGCAATCAGGAGCAACTGATAATTTTTCTGCTGGAATATAACGAAGGCATTTATTTATGCGTTCAGCAACATCGTCTACAGATTCGATATAATAATTCTTAACATCAATTATGCCAACTGCAACATCCATCTTTTCTGCGAATGCGGCGAGCAGTTCAACTTCGGCAAATTCGCGATTTGCCATTTCGATATGAATTTCATCGACATTCATGTCCAGGAAATCCGGGAGCATTGGTTTGATGCTGCGATACCCAACCGGGCGCCCTTTGAAATTCCCAAAACACAGGTGTGTACTCAATCGGCATTTCCCCGCAACTGCTTTTACTGTCCGGTTAAAAATATCAACAAACCTCTTTGTATCTTCTTTATAAGCATAACAACTCATTGAAGGTTCGTCGACAGTTATCTCAGTACATCCTGCGGCAACAAGCAATTCAAGTTCTTTGGAAATAAATGGAAGTAATGCTTCGGTAATATCGAAACGGTCTTTATAACCACTCCCCGGCAAAAGTCGTCCACTTAAAGTATAAGGGCCGGGAATACTTGCCTTCAATATTGGTCCCGCTGGTGCAAGTTTTTTCAGTCGCTCGAATTCTTTTACTGCGCCCAAACCGTTTGGTGCGTTAAGTGTTCCCGTTATATTGTGTTTACCCCGTTGATCATGTGCTGGAGGGCCAAACTTTCTTGTTTCGGTTTCATTGTTTTGAATTCCATCAATGTACCCGTAAAAAGAAAGATTGAAATCGAGTCGGGTTTGTTCGCCGTCTGTAATTACATCCAGGCCGGCTGCGACCTGGTCATGTATTGCTGCAATAACTGCGTCGTCGATCATTTCATCTACATCGGCTGCGCCAAATTGATGTAAGTTTTGAGAAGCGAACTCAAGCCAGCCTGGAAATGGATAACTGCCGACAACCGTTGTCCGGATGGGGATTGTATTCATAATTGAAATTGAGGCTTCAATTTACAACAACTAAAAATCTTTCCGGTTAATAACAACGCGGTAGACGACGCGGCCAGTTTCATCGATCGGAGCGCTGCCGGTTTCGAGAAAGATCGACTTACCTGCTTTCACGTACGTATCCACCTTTCCGCGTTCGGTTACGCTGGATGGCATCGGAGGAATTAATTTATACTTGTTTGTGGTAAGCCACTTACGGAGTTCGGCGGCTTCTTCCTTTGTATAGAACGCATATTGCATTTCTGCAAACCCGTCGGGAGTATAGATCAAATTGACGATCCGATTGGTAGCAGGATCCTTTTGTGCGGCTTTATTATTATAGCGACCGACAATCCTCGTTTCTTCCTGCTTCATTTCTCCGTTGAAACCTTTCTTTTCCAGCAAACTGTCAACTGCTGTTCCGGAGAGTGACCTGATTTTAACAAGATCCGGAATAGAAAGTTTTTGACTATGTACACTTGTATTTATCGCAACGAAAAGAAAAATTAGCAACACGTTACCCTTCATCACAGTTGATTTTTTTGTTCAGAAAAAACTGGTGAAGCGTTGCTTACTTTCTTCATGTATGCTTCCCAGCGTTGATATACAGATCGGCCAATCGGTGCGCGTGCTCATCGTAGGCGGCTTCGAATAACTCTTTGGCCTTTTCATTTCCGACGAGTGCTGCCGCCGTCAATACTTTGGGTGGATGACCCGCAGCAGTAAGTAATTGCGCCAATTCTGCCTTGATACTATTTACAATTACTATACCACCTACGGTTGAACCGGGGGCAACCGGTGTTTCAAGGCCATCAATTTTAACCATTGAGTCGCCGACGGGCGCGCCGGTATCGAGTATGAGATCCGAAAAATCACTTAATTTTTTTCCATCAGCTCTTTTACTGCTGCTTTTTTCGGAATGCTGTGACGTGATAATGGCGACAACCTTAATTCCCTGTTGCTGAAATAGTTCAGCCATTTCGATGGGTACAATATTGGTTCCGCTGGAGGATATGATGAGTGCGGTATCAATTTTGGACAGCCCGTAATTGCGGAGAATGCGTTCGGCGAGACCGGAAACATTTTCTAAAAACATGGCTTGTCGTTGTCCGTTTGCACCAACAACATTGTTGTGATAAGTAAGAGAGAGTTCGACTATGGGATTGAAGCCAGGAAATGAACCATAACGAGGCCACATTTCTTCAACCATTATCCGGCTATGACCGCTACCAAAAACGTGAACCATCCGGCCGGCAAGAATAGTTTCGGCAAACCATTGACTGGCTTGTTTTATGGATGATTCCTGTTGATCAACGACATCTATTATTTCTTTGCAACGTTTGAGATATGACTTTGTAAGACTCATTTGTTTAGATATTATTTCATTTAAGATTGGATTCAATTGCATAACAAGCAGCACCAACCGCGCCCGCCATATCGCCAAAAACAGCTTTTACCACTTGAGCACGATTACCATTTGGTCGCCAATCATAGATTTCCAGGTATTCCCGCAGCGGGTTGAATAAATCATCGCCGGCTTCTGTTATTCCTCCACCTAATACAAATAATTCCGGGGAAAGAACATTTGAAACAGAGGCAAGGCCAATTGCCAGTTTCCGAACAGACAAAAGCCAGATCATTTTTGCTTCCTGATCACCTTTTCGCATTGCTTCCAAAAGTTCATGCGTTTGTGAAAAGCGACCATTGCTTCTTCGTTCAATCGTGCAATTACCAATTGCATCCTCAAGGCTGCCGGGCATCCCGGTAACATCAGGCGTGCCCTCGGAATCGATTACCATATGGCCGATATGACCGGCTTTATGAAACGAGCCCTGGTACGGCTTTCCATCAATAAGAATTGCGCCACCCACACCAGTACCGAGCGTTAACAGGGCAACGTTTTCTTTATCCTTTGCTGCACCTAATCTTGCCTCGGCTAACAATGCCGCAATGGCATCGTTAATTACAAGGGTGGAATGGCCGAGGTAATCTGTCCAGTTAAACTCTTCAAGTCCTTGCAAGCGGCCAGGCATACACGCTATAGCTGTGTTGCTTTCATTGGTAATACCGGGGGCAGATATGCCGATAAATGGCTTGCTATCTTTGGTGATCGATTTTAATTCTGTTACTGTTCTTAAGATAGCCGACTTCCAAACGAGATCGTCACCATCATTTGTAGGGGTATACAGTTGGTGCAAAATTTTCCTGTTGGCATCTATTGCAACACCTTTAATTCGAGTGCCACCGAGGTCGATACCAATATAGGTTTGCATGTTGATTGATTAAGTAAGAAATTATTGACCGTACTGCCCTTCGCTGATGCTCCATCCGCCGTCAATGGCGACAACCTGACCCGTGGTAAATTTGGAATGATTACTCATGAAATAAATCGCCATTCCATCCATGTCTGACGGCTCAGCAATTCTACCGCCGTCAAGCGGTTGTTTTGTTTTGATAAAATGTTGAATTTGTTGGTCGTCTTTTGCGCGCTTAGCCATAGGCGTTTGAACAAGTGATGGAGCAATTACATTGACACGAATATTGTTCTTTGCATAATATGCAGCGATCGATTTGCTAAATCCGATGATACCTGCTTTTGCGGCTGCATATGCATGGGTAGAAAAATGAACCGGGGACGGAGAAAACCCCAGTACCGAAGCCATGTTGAGAATTGATCCGCCTTGTCCAGACTCGAGGAAGACCCGTGTGGCTGCCTGGTTCGATAACATGACCGATGTCAGGTTTAGTTCCATGGTTTTATTCCAACCTTCCAGTGTTAGTTCATGTAATGGCCCGTCCCCGTACTTTCTGCCGCTGCCACCTGCGACGTGATACAATCCGTCAAATGATTTAAACTGTTGCTGGCATTTATGAATTGCTTCAACTGCAGTTTCGGGATTGATCGCATCTCCCGCAAAAGAAAATACGCTGCTTCCAAACTCATTTTTCACTTTTTCAACATTGTCTTCATCGCGTCCAACAGCAACCACGTGCGCACCCTGTTCAATAAAACTTCGCGTAGCGGATAGCCCGATGCCTGTAGTACCGCCGATGACAACTATGCTTTTCCCTTTCAACATGATTAATAATTGAAGCTATGGCAAATGAAATAATGCAGTTGCTGGTATCACTGTCTTTAACAAACCCGCTGCAGAGTACAATAATTTTAAATCGATTCCACCAGTTGCCTGGAAAAAATCGACCTGGATTTTATGATACCCTTTCTTCAATGCAACTACTCCTTGTTTTTCGTCATTACCATGCAATCCATCGTGATCGATTATTACTTGGTCATCGATAGTCAGTATACTTCCATCGTCGGAAGACAGATAAAAAGTGTAGATGCCGTCTTTCGTAATTTTAAGGAAACCGTCGAATTGAAGCGCCGCATTCTCTTTGCGTGTCAGCGGCGAAATATTAATTGCGCTTGCTGTTCCTTGCTTGACTGAAGCCAGATTGACCAGGTCGCTCATAGAGGTCGCGTTCACTTCAAAAGCCTGGTAAAAAAGACCAGGTAACAAATTCCTGACGCGATGAGCTTCGCGCCATTGCAGGACGTTTACTTCCTGCGTTACAAGGGCACTTGGCAAACGATCCTGCGAGAAGGCTTTCGCTTTAACTGTCAATGTTTTTTCAGGAACAAATTCGTTCGAATAAACAGGTGATTGTGACGTGGGAGTCGAACCGTCTGTAGTGTAACGAACAACTGTCGATGCTGGTATTGTCATCGAAACGATGCTTGACAATGGTGATTTTGGATTTGACGACACCTTGATCATCGGCTTCGCATTGAATCTGCCAAAATTTTCAATTTTTACTCCATATGCATAAGGAATGCTTGCTATTTTTTCGGTGAACGACGGCATATTTACAATGACGTTACTACCACTTTGCGTCCAATTTAGCTTTTGGTTGTTTGATAAAAACGTCACTGTCGTTCCAACTGGCAATTGAATATCTTTCAAGATCAATTCATTGTTCTCCGGATATTTTGGAGTGATTGCATACACGGAATTGGTTCCAGGCTGATAAGTAAAAAAAACTTCTTTGACTGCATATCCTGGATCGGGATCGACTGTCAACTTCAACATGATGTCGCTCGTTGCGCGCCAGTTGCCGGCGTGATCATTCGCTTTCATCTTGTAGTCGCGTTTCCCTTCGCTCCATTGCATTGGCTGAATCCATCTTGTTGTACCATAGATCGCTTCGCCATTAAGTTTCAACCAGTCTCCAACTTCGAGCAATCGTTCCTGCATGATGGGGGGAATCTTTCCATGTTCGTCGGGGCCGATGTCTAATAAAAAATTTCCCCCTCGGCTAACTTTATCGATTAATGCAACAACCAGCGATTGGGTGGAATTATAATCCCATGCATCTTCTTCGCGATTGTAGCCATAGCTATGACCCATCCCACGACTCTCTTCCCAGTCGTGATTTTCAAAATCAAGATCTGGTTGATATTCGGGAGTAAAAAATCCGCCATGTTTGAAACGCACGCCTGAACCCCAGCGGTCGTTGACGACGATCTTATCTTTTACCGGACTTTCATTAAAAAGCCACGCAAGAAACTGTTGGCTCTTCCAGGTTTCAGCAGGTGCATCCCACTCACCATCGGTCCAAAATATATCCGGCTGATAATTAGTAATGAGATCTTTCATCTGCGGCCACATATGTTGATCAACATAAGCCGGCTTATTGCTTAGCCAGAGCGGATTAAACCATTCATATAACGAGTAGTACATTCCTGCGCGAACGGAAGTTTTGCGAACGGCCTTGAAAAGATCTCCTAGCAGATCACGTTTAGGTCCAATAACGCTGGCATTCCATGGGAAGCCCCATGTTTTGCTTGCTTCAGCACTTGGCCACAACGCATATCCGTCATGGTGTTTGGAAGTAAGCACGATATATTTCGCTCCGGATGCTTCAAATAATTTTGCCCATTCGTCGGGTTTAAATAGCTCCGCTTTGAAATCAGGCGCAAGATCGTAGTAGGTTTTTGAACCAAATTTTTCCCGATGAAAACGCTGGCGTGCGGTATCTGTTGTCTGAAGCCCTTGCTGGTACCACTCCGCATAATTGCCTTTTGTACTCCAGCCCGGAACTGAGTATGTTCCCCAATGAATGAAGATTCCAAACTTTGCGTCCTTCCACCATTGTGGTGTTACTCGCTTATCGAGTGATTCCCAATTATCCTGGAAGGGTTGACTATAAGCTACGCCAGCTGTGAACAGCAAAAAAGTCAACATGTATTTTTTCATGGTCATTGTTTATTTGATTGCGCCTTCATTAGCTGACGAAGTTGTTGCTCCTTTTCACCCGACCAATAACCGCAATCAAGTTGGAGGAAAACGGATGAATATGGGATTACCTCTTCGGTTTTGAGTACCGTGACTGAAAATAATTTCGATGCGGCGTCCATTCGTACGAAAACTGTGTCATGCAATAATGGTTGAATAGTTGCCCCGTTCAGCGTTTTTGCAAGTTCAGCTTTATAGTTGCTAACACCCGGTACCAATGAATCATTGAGATAAGAAAGTTCGGCGTCGTTGAAAATGGTGGGCTTCACATGTGTAGAAGCACCAATTTTTTTTAATACAGCATCCAAGACGGGCAACAATTTCTCATTTGTATTGATGATCGTCATGCCTGGCTGTTGGGGAAATGCTTTATCAACAACAAGGATCCAGTTCCGATGGCCATTCAATTCCAGTTGCTCGTCAAATTGCTTAACCCAATCTTTTTCTGTTGATGAAGACGGCTTCTCGACCGTGGTGGTATTGCAGCCGAACATAAATCCAACGAACAGAAGCCAGCCCGCGTTTTTAATGAAGTGTTTCATATTCACGCAATTGTTGTTTATTAAAGATAGTGGTGGTTGACGGAAAAATGTTGCGGGATTACGATTAAATACCAAATTGCAGCATTGTGCATCAAAGCTTCGATAATCGGTTAGTGCCTTAAAAGAACATTGTTGTAATATCGCCCATGGAAAAAAAATTGCCTACTATCAAAGAGATTGCGCGGCGACTGAACATTTCCATTTCAACAGTTTCGCGTGCGTTACATGATCACCCAAGTATAGGCTTGCGAACGAAAATGCAGGTTAAAAAACTTGCGCAGGAACTCAATTATATTCCGAATCAAACTGCCATCTTTTTCAAGCAGGGCAAAACGTTTACTATTGGTGTTGTGCTTCCAAATTTGAGGGAAGAATATTTTTCTTCGGCCATCAGCGGGATAGAAGAAACAGCGTTCGACAGTGAATACATCGCGCTCATCGGTCAATCGCATGATGATCTGAACCGCGAAAAGAAAATAGTGGAGACGATGAAAAAACATCGGGTGGATGGATTATTGGTTTCTGTTTCAAAAGAAACCCGGGGGCTTGAACATTTTGAAGAACTGAAGCAATATAATATACCAGTAGTATTTTTCGACCGTGTACCTGATGCGCCGGATATTCATTCAGTTTGGTGCAGTCTCTATCACAGCTCCATTGCAGCGATCGACTTCCTCGTTAAAAAAGGCCACAAACGCATTGGCTATATCCAGGGTCCATCCACGTTAAATATTAAAAATGAGCGGCTCCAGGGATATGTTGCGGGATTGAAAAAAAACAAAATCGTGGTTGATGAATTGTTAATCGAAAGCAGTGATCTTTCGTTGAATAGCACACAGCAAGCGCTCGATAAATTGTTAGCGGCGAAAAACCGACCGACAGCAATTGTAACGTTTAATGATTATGTTGCCCTGGATGCGATGAAATTTGCACGGAAAAAGAAACTGAAGATCAATAAGGATATCAGTTTTGTAAGTTATGCCAACCTCCCGGTGACAACATATCTTGAAACTCCACCGCTTGCTTCTGTTGAGCAATTCCCATTTGAACAGGGTGTTCGCGCTACCGAATTATTACTTCGATTGATAAAAGCAAAATCTCTTTCCGAAAACGTTCCTTATGAAAATGTGGTGTTGGGAAGCGAGCTTGTTATACATTAACTTTGGCGTCCAAATCCATATAAATGCAATACAGAATAGAAAAAGATACGATGGGCGAAGTGAAGGTGCCAGCGGATGCACTTTATGGTGCACAAACGCAGCGCAGCATTGACAACTTCCGAATAGCCGAAGATATTAATCGGATGCCAAAAGAAATTATTCGTGCATTTGCGTACCTGAAAAAAGCTGCCGCTATCACAAACCTTGAAGCGGGCATTCTACCTAAGGAGAAAAGTGATTTGATTGGAACGGTGTGTGATGAAATTCTTACTGGCAAACTCGATGCTGCATTTCCTCTTGTAGTTTGGCAAACAGGTAGCGGTACCCAAAGCAATATGAATGTAAACGAAGTGATTGCTTATCGTGGTCATGTGCTGAATGGTGGCAAACTCGATGATAAAGAAAAATTTCTACACCCGAATGATGATGTGAACAAATCACAATCATCTAACGATACCTTTCCAACAGCGATGCATATTGCTGCATATAAAATTCTTTCAGAGATTACGATACCGGGAATTGAAAAATTACGTGATACGCTCGCTTCCAAGAGCAAAGATTATATGGATGTTGTCAAAATTGGCCGTACGCATTTCATGGATGCGACACCTCTAACTGTTGGCCAGGAGTTCAGCGGATATGTATCACAACTAAACCATGGATTGAAAGCAATCCGAAACACCCTCCCCCACCTCGCTGAACTTGCGTTGGGTGGAACTGCTGTCGGTACTGGAATCAACACCCCAGCAAATTATTCGGAATCCGTGGCGGGGCACATTGCACAATTAACGGGCCTGCCATTCATCACAGCCGAAAATAAATTTGAAGCATTGGCTGCACATGATGCCATCGTTGAAACACACGGGGCATTGAAAACAATTGCAGTAAGCCTGATGAAAATTGCAAACGATATTCGTATGCTGTCTTCTGGCCCAAGAAGCGGTATCGGCGAACTTTTTATTCCAGACAATGAGCCGGGTTCTTCGATTATGCCCGGAAAAGTAAATCCGACACAATGTGAAGCGTTAACAATGATTGCTGCGCAGGTATTGGGAAATGATGTGACAATCAATATTGGTGGAGCGTCGGGCCATTTTGAGTTAAACGTTTTCAAGCCGGTGATGATCTATAATTTTCTTCATAGTGCGCGATTGATTGGAGACGGCTGTGTCAGTTTCAATGATAAGTGTGCGGTGGGTATTGAACCGATTGCTGCGAACATTAAAAAGCACGTCGACAACTCGCTGATGCTGGTAACCGCATTAAATCCCAAAATTGGTTATTATAAAGCTGCAGAAATTGCGCAGAAAGCACATAAAGAAGGAACGACACTGAAAGAAATGTCAGTGAAACTTGGTTACCTCACATCTGAAGAGTTTGATGAGTGGGTTGTGCCGGGAAAAATGACAGGAAAGTGAGGAGGGAGGGTGCGGTTACGCGGACAAACCTCCACTCCTTCATACTTCACACTACAAACTTCATACTCCATACTTCAGACTTCTCCAGGAGCGAGTTTGAAGTTTGAAGTATGGAGTGTGAAGTATGAAGGAGCGAAGATTCTACCTATTGGATGATTATTTTCTCCGTTGTCATCAGCACCCCAAATCCATTGTACATTTTAAAAATATATACGCCACGACTCAATCCCTCCAGGCCAATCGCAAAATTGTCCCGCGTTGTTGTCAGGTTCATGCTAAGTTTACCTGACATATCCCAAAATTCTACGCGCAATGGTTTGTGCATTCCGCGTTTACTTTGGACGTACAAGGTCTTTGATGCTGGGTTCGGGTATACTTTTACGTATGTGCGGTTATTAACGGGTCGCTCTGGTATGTAATCACGTATTGCGAGTGTTGTTAGATAAACGATTCGGAGAATGCGCCCAGCATTAACGGTTGAAGTCGCGCTCCCACTCCCAAACCCACCGGTAGGTCCGGATGTATTCCCCGAACTATCAATTGCAATATATAAGGTATCGCCATGCGGATTAATTGCTATGTCCCGGATACGATTGCCATGAAAATATGGAATGGTATCGGTGATTGATGCTGTTGAATTACTATCCACTTGTGCGCCATTTGTCATTTTAAGTTTTAGTCGGAAGAGTCCATGTTTTAATGAAGGAACAAGAATGGAGTTTCGCCAACCTGGAATTGCATTCGAATATCCATCTTTATAAAAGTCGATACTTGACGGCGCAATCGTTGGCCAGGTGAAGATATCGCCTCCCAATCCGTTGATGCTTGCAGCTGTTGCATTAAACAGCGAAAACATTGGCGCAGTGGTTCCCTGGTTTGTACAAAAAGTATCCTCTCGCCCAATTGTTTGACCCGCGAGAATATTATTATTTGCAAAACCATCGAACGAATTATAATTGTTATCACCAAGGCCGGCAACTTTCGGCCAACCATAGTTAGCGGTACTATTAATAATATTTACTTCATCATCTGATTTATCGCCATGCTCTGAACTATATAATCGTGACACCGCATTGACCGTTCCCCAAACAAGTCCTTGTGGGTTTCGATGCCCGAATGAGTAAACGGGCGTTTTGGAAGTTACAGGGCCTGAGCCTGGATAAGGATTTGTATCAGGGATCCAGCGGGCTTCGCCGGTTTGCGATGCATCTGGCTTTAAATTGAATCGCAAGATTTTTCCTTCGTTTGATGTGAGCACCTGCGCGTTATTTGTACGGCTTGCATTATTAAACTGCCCCGCTCCCATATCACCGATTGAATAGTAAAGTAAATTGTCGGGGCCGATTGTCATTCGTCCAGAATTGTGATCGTTGCTCCCGGTTAGCGAGGATATCAATGTGTCACCATAACAAAGTGTATATCGACGACTGCCCGTATCGGGATAGAGGAACCGAACAATTTTTGTATTGAAGTTACAAGGACTCCCGGTTCCGTTATTGCAAGTCCCGTTACGACGATAAACATATGCCACGTAAACGTAACGATCTCCTCCATTGAAGTTAGGATGGATTGCGAGACCCATCATTCCACCCTGTGGCCAGATCTGACCGCTCGTTTGTGTAAAGTTCTTGTCATTGATAAGATTCGCAATAACACGATTCCCTTTATTTCTTGGATGAATTTTGCGAACCTTATAAGACCTTGCTTCTGTCACCCATATTGAATCATCTGGTCCGTAGGTTATTTCCCAGGGATAGCTTAGGTTTTCCGCAAGAGTATCAACCCGGAAAACCTGGTTGTTCCAGGTGACTTGTTGAGAAAAAGTGTCGGAGGAAAAAACACAAGATAAAACAATAGCAACCAAAAGGCGGCTTTGCAGGCTTCTGCTCTTCATAGGTTTTGGGAATTTTACAGGTCGGGGTTATCGAACAAACCATTCTATCTATCAGCGACCTGAGCGAAAAATACAAAACATTTCACGCGAATCAATTAGTATATCCACCTACTATGTATTCCGTAAAGCCCCTATTGTATTAGGGTCATGCTTTGTCTATTTTCACAATAAGATATCCAATCCTTTGAAAACTAAACTGTCCGTCTATGAAAAGAAATTTACCTATCCTGCCATTCTATATGAAGGGCATTATCTTTTTCATTTTCCTCCTTTTCCACGACACTGACGGCAATGCCCAAACGGTTGTTGTCGATTACGGAAAAAGCTATGTCAATATAACAAAAGGCTTAACCGGAGGAACCGTTGAAGTTGGTGATACGCTTGAAATGCGGTCAACCTTTGTTGTTAGATGTACAAGCGGTTGTCCTGCATTTGTAGATAGTTGTGCTTACTACGATACAGTTAAAGCTGGTACCGCCTACATTCCGTCATCATTAGCAGTCAGAACAAATGAAGGAAAAATTTATAAATCTTTCACCGATGTTTCGGGTGACGATTGCGGAAATATTACCGGCAACAACATCCGAATAAATCTTGGATTTAATAACGCGGATGCACCGGCAACAGCCTTCAGGCGTGGCCGGGTCAGAAACACGCATAAGCCTTCATTGTTTGGAAGCACCTGCGTGATCGTGGCATCTTACAGATTAAGAGTTACGTCTGCCTTAGGAACGATCATTAACACTGGTGGGGGCCGAATTACTTATCAGCCAACAACGTCAGGCACTCCGTTGTCCCTTAACTATCCTTATAACAATACCATTATCTCTACCAACTACGGTATTTGTACGAATACTGTCGGCACGAATGCGCTCGGAACTGAGTTTAATGGAACGTTTGGGAGCGGTCGTCCAAGAAACAGAACTGCTTCAGGAAGCGTGCCGGGAACTTATACATATAATATGTTTACCACGAATGGTCCTGGCGACTATTTTTATGGTATCCCGAATAACACAAGTACACAAACAAATTATACTACATCTAATGCATGGGCGAAACCCGATCCTACGAGTCCAACACATCGTGTGTTCCAGGTGTGGGATATCATCGGCGATCATACCGGTGCAGTATCACCGCTACTTGGCAATCCTGCGGCTGACACTGTAGCAAATGCAAATGCTGGCTACATGCTCGTAGTGAATGCGAGTTACCGAATTGACTCGGCTTTTTCTCATACTATTTCAGGGCTATGTCCAAATACTTATTATGAATTGTCAGCGTGGTTTCGAAATGTATGTTCGAAATGCGGATGTGATTCCAATGGGAAAGGTGCAAGCAATTCATCGGGACCACCTTTTTATATTCCAACTGCGACGAACGATTCTTCCGGTGTTTATCCGAATTTGACACTTCGAGTCAACGGGATCGATTACTATACAACAGGAAACTTAAGATATACCGGTTTGTGGGTCAAGAAAGGATTTACCTATGTAACCGGACCACTACAGACATCGTTGACGATGACCATCAGGAACAATGCACCAGGAGGTGGAGGAAACGACTGGGCCATCGATGATATCAGCCTGGCAACATGTACTCCAACACTAAATCTTGTACCAAGCGGTGGTACCAATGTATGCTATGGTAACCAGGTGGACATGTACACAACGGTGCGTTGCTTCTCTCCTAACTACATCCATTGGACCTGGGAAAGAAGTACAAATGGTGGAGCTACCTGGACGCCAACCGGTGTAAGTGGTATTGGTAGCCCTGCAATGGTTGCTGGCGAATGGCAATACACTGCCAGTTACCCTTCGTTCCTTGGGGATAGCGCACACCACAATAATATGTTCCGAATCAGGGTAGCATCGACAGCAGGCAATTTGCTTAATCCTACTTGCTCATACACTGCGTCAAATACGATTCTTGTTTGGGTGAACAACTGTTCAGAATTATTAAAAACAGACCTGGTGGATTTCACTGGCCAATTAAGCGATAATCACGCACAACTTGCCTGGACAAGCACCAACGAACAAAGCGGTGTGGTGTTCGATGTTCAACGAAGTGAAAACAAAACGGATTTTATAACGATAGGGTCAGTGAACGGAATTGCGCTTACTGGTTTCGGTAATACGTACCGCTTTACTGATAATCAAGCTATCAATGCTCAAACCTTTTACCGGATAAAAGTTCGGGAAGGAGAAGCTCAAAAAAATAGTAAGATAGTTACGCTCTCGAGCAAACAGGAAGAGTTTACCATCCGTTCATTAATCAATCCATTCGGCACTCAACTGAGCTTCGAATTACTATCACCCACCGGGGGAAAAGTGAATATTTCATTGATCGACAGCTATGGAAGAGTATTGAAGCAAAGCACGGAAACAATTCAGGGAGGGCTTAACAATCTGACCTTGTCTGGCCTTGATCAGCTTGCATCATCAGGGTACATCCTTCGCGTTCAAATGGGAAATATGATACTGAATAAACAAGTGCTCAAGCAGATGCCATAAAACAAATCTTATAATGTATTAATGCCGAAATCGACAATCGCAAAAGGCATCGAAGAATATAGATAAGAAATCATTAATAAAGAAGGCTGCCTCATCATTGAGACAGCCTCTTTCATTCTCATTCCTTCATCCTTCATCCTTCATCCTCCATTCTCCACACTCTACTCTCCATCCTACTCTCTTCAGTGATGCACTCTGCTGATCAAACAGTCCGATGCTGCGGTCAAAAAAAGAGTAACAAGCGTAGTAAGCCATGTTTTTTTCTCTTCAAGTTTCCATTTCTTCTCATTGTTCCGATCCGCTGAGAAGCGATATTTACAATTCAATTTTCCAAACCGGGATCCGCGGAATTCCGGTTATCATGTGGAGAGGCTGCATATTTGTTGCGAGATATTTTTTGCTTTTTTGATAAGAGATTGCAAAAATGAAAGGACACTTCTTGCAAACGGGCAGACATGGTGGTTGGAAGGAGGGGGAGGGGAGGGCCCGAAGGGCAAAAGGGATTCAATTACACTTTTTTAATGGACTCAAGGTTGACTTAAAACGTCATTTTCTCTTTGTAAAGTTGTTTTTTTCCCTTCCTTTCGTCGCTGCAATGTTGTTTCTTGCAATGGCGTGGTACGCCAGTATCAATCATTCTGCAATGAAAAGTTGCCTGGAGAATATAGTAGCAATCACTTCAGGAGGCAAAACAATTCATGGATATCAAAAGCATGGATGATTTTCATTAAGCGGGAAATAAACTTTAGTACACACTCATACCGATAACAGATACATTTAAAATCGACACAAGGTTGACTTGTTACGTTATTGCCTCTTCGTAAAATTGTTTTCTTCTCATTCTTTCGTCGCTGCAATGTTGTTTCTTGTAATGGCGTGGTACGCCAGTATCAATCATTCTGCAATGAAAAGTTTACCTGGAGAATATAGTAGCAATCACTTCAGCA
>JACMLR010000024.1 GCA_014379515.1 Chitinophagaceae bacterium | reverse complement strand
GTCGCTCCGGAATAGATTACAACGTGGTCTTGCACGGTAGGGTGACGTTTGATATAGGCCATACTCTTATCAACACTCAATGCACCCAGCGTAACTCCCTGGTATAATTTCACATGATCACCAATAACGCACGATTCTCCAATTACAATTCCTGTTCCGTGATCAATAAAAAAATGTTCGCCGATAACCGCTGCCGGATGGATATCAATGCCAGTGCTGGAGTGCGCCCATTCGGTAATGATACGTGGAAGAAATGCGGTGTTCAATTCCAGCAATGCATGCGCAATGCGATAAAACGAGATGGCAAAAAAGCCCGGGTAAGCGCGGATAACTTCAAATCTCGTGTGTGCTGCAGGGTCACCATCTAATATCGCTTCAATATCGGTATTGAGGATACGGTATAGTTCAGGAATGTTATCGAAAAAAATGCCCGCCTTTTGTACGTTATCATCTTCACAACATGCTTTCGTTGCGTTGAGCAGGCTAATCAATTCAATTTCCAGATTGGTAAACTGCTGTTTAATCGCTTCTGCGGATGGAAAGAGAGTTGTCGATCGTTCTGGATAAAGAAGACAAATTAATTGCGAAACCCATGCTGCGACTTTTTCATTTGCAGGAACTGCATCTGTTTGTTGCTGGACAGTAAAAAGCTGTTCGTAAAATTTTCGGTCCATAAATAGCCATTTGATAAGGGTGAAATTACCACCATTTTATTACGGCAGGTTAGCGGTAGATGATAAAACTATGCAAATTTTGTAGACTTAATGCGTGCCAAATGGTAGAAACGAAAAAGCCAGGTGGGCTACACCTGGCTAATACAAATTCTATAATGATTAAGCATTTCTGCCAATACAATTCAAATCTTCGAACGCTACTTCGAGTCGCTTAATAAACGTCTCTTCTCCTTTCCGAAGCCAAACGCGCGGATCGTAGTGCTTCTTGTTTGGCTTGTCAGGACCATCCGGGTTTCCTAATTGTCCCTGCAAGAAACCTTCTACTTTCTTATAATTATTTAATACACCTTCCCAAAATGCCCATTGCAGATCTGTATCGATATTCATTTTGATTGCGCCGTAACCGATTGCTTCGCGAATCTGGTGTTGTGGCGAACCGCTACCACCATGAAATACAAAATAAACTGGCTTCGGTCCGGTATTAAATTCTTTCTCGATAAAGTCCTGGCTATTTTTTAAGATCTCCGGGCGCAGTTGAACGTTGCCCGGGCTGTATACACCGTGAACGTTTCCGAATGCAGCAGCAACAGTAAACAGTCGTCCAACTTTACTCAATTCTTTTACTGCGTAAGCAACATCTGATGGTTGTGTATAGAGTTTTGAATTTTCAACGTCGCTGTTATCTACTCCGTCTTCTTCACCTCCAGTAACGCCGAGTTCTATTTCAATTCCCATCCCAAGGGGAGCCATGCGTTTGAAAAATTCTACCGAGGTACTGATATTTTCTTCAATTGGTTCCTCACTAAGATCAAGCATGTGGCTGCTAAATAAGGGAACGCCTTTTTCCTTTTTGTATTCAACACCGGCATCTATTAGCCCGCTGATCCATGGCAACCATTTTTTCGACGCATGATCGGTGTGCAATATAACCGGAACACCATAATACTTTGCGACGTTATGAATATGTAATGCACCCGAAATCGCACCTGAAATGTTTGCTTGTAGTTTGTCGTTCGGCATTCCTTTGCCAGCGATGAATTGTGCGCCACCATTTGAAAATTGAATAATAACGGGCGAATTGACTTTGGCAGCAGTTTCTAGCACAGCATTGATTGTGTTTGTACCGATCGTATTAACCGCTGGAAGTGCAAATTGGTTTTCTTTCGCGTCTTTGTAGAGTGCTTCGAGATCGTCACCAAATAACACTCCGGCTTTATATTTACTCATTTGTAGATGTTCAGTTTAGATTTTGAGAAGGCGCGAAGATAAGTAAATTCATATTGATGTTTCTGACGGTTCGTCTCTGTCCAATTACCGAACGCTCGTTCGGTTTTTAAGCATTTGATCAACTTCGTTCACACACAAGCATATTATACATCAGGTTAATCTTCCGATCTGCTTTTAATCTTTGGAATCAAGAGCAAGTTCTTCTGTAACGTCTGTTTCAAATTTCGTTTAAGAAGTTTCCCCATTGTGGTTGCCTTTAAAAAGGCAGGAGGGTTCCCATAGAACGCACTCAATTCATTCCGCAACTGTTCAACTTTAATCGTGCTGGAAACGGTATCGGTAGACATGATGTCCAGCAAATCTTTTATTCGATAACGTGCCGATGCTAATCGAAAAGTCATCAATGTTCGTTCTTCAGCCTGGTATTGTTCAATCGAATCCTTATTCAGGTGTTTCAACGAAAGGTCGACAAATGCGCGGTTCTCTTTGAAGTACTGAGGAAGGTAAAGATTTTTTCTTCCTTCATAACTTTGCTGATCAAAATCAATAGCACGAATGCGATATTGAAAATCTTCAATATCAGGAGTGATGTCAACAACGAAATTGTAACTTCTCATGTCGCCAAGTAATCGAACAAAACATCGTTCATTAAACTTGACAAATTCTTTTGCCAACCGGATTTTATTCGTGTCGGCAGCATCCAGATAATTTTTAATAAACACATCTCCCGGAACGCCAGGAATATGTTCTTCGACGAGCGTGTTTTGGTGCGTGAAAAATGTAATTCGGTTGGGGCTTAAAATGTGTTCGAGCTCTAATCCATAGATTCGCGAAGCGTCTGCTATTTTAATATAGTAGTGGTCGTAGTTATCGTTGAATTTGTTTACGATACGAATTCGAAACGGGTGGGAATTACCAAACGTGCAGTAGTCAATTCTGGCAACATCAAGGTGTTTTGAAAAACTGAGATCGCCTTCCGTTTTTAAGATCGCATATATCTTAACCAAACCTTCGCGGATAAAATTCCATTCGCGCATGTCATAGTTAACGCTTTCCCATAAAGTATCCTTTCCGTTCTTATCCATAATCGGTACGGCATAGGTATAGTGCAACAGGTCTTTGTAACTCACCGGGAGCTTTACTTCCCGACCATGGTGGTTCAAATAATTGCGTAAACCAGGACTCACAGGGAATATTGGCTTCTTGCGAGACGGCTTGTCTGGCTGATGATCCGGAATACCTGCGTTTTGGATTAAGCTCATGAAGAATGATTGGCTCTTTGATAATTCTGTAGCTCAATATAAAATATCAAACGCTTACCCGGGATTTTTTTCCCGGGAGATCAGATCAGTAAAATAGGGAATGGCCGCAAGCAGACGACTACCATACCAGCTAAAGTATTCGCCATCGACCAGAATCACTTTGGCGTTCGGGCAGACTGCCTGCAGTTCCGCGATATGTTTTTCCTTAAATGGATAGGGTTCTGATGAAAGAAAAATCAAGTCGGGATTTTGCTGTTGAAGGTCATTATAGGTAATGATGGGATAGCGCGTGGTATGCGCGAAAACATTTTTATAGCCCAGTCTCTTAAGCATATCATGAATAAACGTGTCGCTCCCGACTGTCATAAACGGATCATTCCAAATCAAATAACACACCGATTTGAGCAGGACATTATTATTTGAACTATTCAATGAATTGAATGATGTCTCAATATTGGAAATCAATTTATTCGACTCCGAAATTCGACACGTAATTTGGCCAGTGTCCTTTATCATTTGTAACGCATCTGGTAAGTTTTCGATATCACTAACCCATACGGGAACCTCGAGTGATAATAATTCGATTTGCTCTTTTGTGTTTTCTTCTTTGTTGGCCAGAATAAGATCCGGATGAAGTCTACGGATCATGTCCATGTTTAGCGTTTTCGTTCCACCAACACGTTGTTTTGAGTTAAACCATTCAGTTGGATGAACGCAAAACCTGGTGATGCCAATGACTTCATCATTCAAGCCAAGATCAAACAACAATTCAGTTTGAGATGGAACTACGGATATGATCCGCTTTGGACAATCGGAAATGGTTATAGATCGACCGGTTTGATCGGTATATACAGGCATCCTTTTGATGCTAAATTAATGAAAGTAGGAAGAGATGTGAAAGTAGAATGGAGACTGACCCGACTGCGCCCCCTGCTAAACATGTTTAAGGTTTAGCAGGAGGGTTATTGGAGTTGCAGACGGTTTTGCGCACAGGATTTTGAAGACACGGTTTTTTTCGGACGTTGGATTTCAACAGTTGGTTAATCAAGGATACGGTCAACAATTTTTCACGGACGGTGGATCTTGGACGGTTTGCTCGGAAATTGGATCTTAAAATTGGATATTCGAAAAGATACTGGATTAAAGAAAAAAAGAAGTTGACTGATATTGGATTTTTGGTTTTTTGGATCTTGGAAATCGGTCGGTTTTTCGCTTGGATATTGGATACGATTGATATTGTATCAATCAACTTCTGAGACAAAGGTATGTTCACAAGGAAATGTTAACAAGAGCAGAACTTCTCTATTTCTTTTGTTCGGTAAATACCCGGTTAGTGGTACTCTTTCAAATCATACTACGTAACATTCCGAATTATGAGTTCGTGTAAATACGAACAATTTCATTCTTCGTTTTGAGGGTAACGAATGAAAGCCAGGACAGGCCTGGCTTTCATTATAATTAAGTGTAGTAATGCAGATTTAGTTGCCTAATGCCAGGATAACATCCCATTTCGTAACAATGTGGAAATTCCCTCCTTCGTCCTTCGCCATCACTGCGCCATTTTCTTTATTAATTAAGGTACTGATTCTTTCTACCGGAGTATCAATGTCTACTATCGGATATGCAGGCTCTATTACATCTGCAACTTTTGCTTCTTTTATATCAAGTCCGGCAAGCATCCGATTAAAAAGCCCGCTTTCGCTGATAGATCCTTCAAGTCCATTCCCATTCATAACCGGGATGTTTTCGATATTGAATTTCTTCATCAGATCAACAGCTTCAGCAACTGTATTGGACGGGGAGATCGTAACCAGTTTTTGTTTTACCGCGCGACTGCTAACAATATCTTTAAACGTCTTCACGTCAATAAAGCCGCGTTCAATCATCCATTGATCATTATAAATCTTACCGACTTACCTGCTTCCATGATCGTGAAAAATGCAAACAACCAGGTCATCCTTTTTCAATTTGCTTTTCAACTGCAT
>JACMLR010000207.1 GCA_014379515.1 Chitinophagaceae bacterium | reverse complement strand
TTGCGATAGATTGTTTGCAAGGATGCATAATGAAGAACGCTGACAATAGCAGAACCGCTCAGTTCGTATTTCGTTGCAAGTGATTGGAGATCCAGTTGATCATCGAGACTTCCTTTTGGTGGAAATGCGACTCGCCAGATTCTTTCGCGTTCCTGCGGTGATGGAAAGGGAAAATGAATAATTGCATTGAAACGGCGAATAAAAGCACTGTCGATATTTGATTTATTATTAGATGCGAGAATTACTAATCCGGGGAAATCTTCGACGCGCTGCAATAAGTAAGAAACTTCCTGGTTTGCATATTTATCATGCGCGCTCTGAACATTGGATCGCTTTCCAAACAGTGCGTCCGCTTCATCAAAAAATAAAATCCAATCTTTGTTCTCTGCTTTTGAAAATATTTTTTCTAAGTTTTTCTCCGTTTCACCAATATATTTTGAAACGACTTGCGACAAATCAATCCGATAAACTTCCTTTTGAAATTGCTTTCCTAATAAGGTGGCAGTTAACGTTTTTCCCGTCCCGGATGGACCATAAAACAACGCGCGATAACCGGGCTTGATTTTTTTCTCCATCCCCCACTCTTTCAAAAATTCTTCATTGTGATTCAGCCACAAACTGATGTCGTTAATCGACTCGGCAGTTTTGTCGTTTAATACAAGGTCAGTCCATTCCATATTCGTTCGAATCGACTTTGCAGGAAATTCTGGTCCGAATGTGGGAGCGTTCACGTTACCGGTCGTAAAAAGATCGACCCATTCCGGTTGGAGAATTAACTTGCCGCTCATTCGTGGCTCACCTTCTTTTACAGATTCGAGATTGAGCACGTTTTCTTTTACAAAAAAATGATCGGCTGAAAAATAGTGCATCACTTGCATCCGCCTCGAAAGATCATTGCCCGCAATGATAAACAAAGCCGTTTCCCCTGTCGGTATCGTTGCGCGGTGATTTGTTCCCTTCACTCCACCAATTTCGGGGAACTCCCCGCCATTAGGTAAAAATTGCTGGGTAATGTTGTCGATCAAATTTGGTTGAACATGAGTTGTCATAGCCAACAATAGAATAATGTATTCTTCGAGGCTGAGCTGATGCTTCAATAGAAACTCACTAAGCGGAGTCTTTTCATTCTCGAGTTTAATTTCCGGCATTGAAAATATTTCATTGCCCTCTTTACCAAAGAAAATTTGCAGGCGTCGTCGAATAACTTCCTGCAGAAATTGAAAAGAGATAATCAAGTTTGTGGACGGATTCATGATATGGATTTAACAGCCGGTTGGAATGATGACATTTGAGGGGTGAGCATTATTCAAATCCGTAAAGCTAGAGGACGTGATCGCCATGGTTACGTATGCGCAATTGGTCCGGGCACTTGGCAGTAATTGTCGAATTGGTAACGGCTCGTGCCAGGCAGGCGTGTTCTCACTTTGAGAATGATCTCTGACTGTGCTGTTGCCAAGCATACAAGAAAATTTTGAGAACCAGTCGTGCGGGTCGAATTTCAGTTTCTTTGCCAGGTACCTGTCGACTGCTGTTGTCGAATCAAAAGTTTTACCCGCAATCTTATTGACTTCTACAAGGAATGGATAAACCGTTTTCCGATATGCATAATTATAATCATTGCAATGTTCCTGCTCGGCTTCCGCAATACTCGCGGCCCCTGTAGGAGTAATATTCCAATTGATCGGGTAAAAATCCATCGGGCATGTATTACTATCGATCTGGTTTTTTGTCTTTCCTTCTATAAACTGTCCCTGGCCAACATAAGAAGATTCAATAACAGGCATATTTAGCGTAAGTGGTTCCACACGCACTTTACGACCAACGTTTGTAAATTGTATATACGGGCTCGATAGCAGGTTTGCCTGATTGACGACGATTTTCGTGAGGCCGAATTCGCTGGTTTTTGTCGCCTTGAGAAATGCAGCACGACTCATCGCAGTTGGAGTACATGGCATTTGGGTTGGAATCGCATTCTTTTCCTTCCCGATCACTGCCTTTTCTTTTCGTTGAATTATGCTGGATGCATCTAATGATTTTTCCTGTTGCACCGTATGCGCCAGTTCATGCGCCAACAATTTTCGTCCTTCAGCATTCTTCGGTTGATACTCGCCGGTACCAAAAAAAATATTATTTCCTACCGTATATGCACGTGCATTGATCGCCTCTGCCGACCGCTCAGCAATGTGATTTGTATGAACACGTACATTATCGAAATTACGTCCCAAGCGAGCCGACATGAACTGTTTTGTATCGGTATCTAATTTTTTGCCGGAAGAGGACAACACCGTTTGTACAGTTGAAGGGGCCTGGGCACCATGAGAACCTGCCGTATTCCCTTCGGATTTTCGTTGTATGCCTACGCGTGTATCAACTTTTGGGAAGAAAGGTTTTGGATAAGAT
>JACMLR010000206.1 GCA_014379515.1 Chitinophagaceae bacterium | reverse complement strand
GGGTTCAATTAGATTCGACGGACAAGAAATTTATGCCAAAGAAAAATGCAAAACTCGATGACGCTACGATTGCAGCACTGAAGCAATGGAAAGCGGATGGCATGTTGGAAACAAAGCCTTAAGTTTTTAAACAAAAGGAATATAGAATATAGCATATTGAATATGAAAAACTTCCAACCCCACATTCTATATGCTACATTCTATATTCTACATTCTATCCAATGCACTCACGCTTCCGTCAATGCTGGATGTTCATAAGCTTCGCGAAGTTTTGCAATGTCGAGTTTTTTCATTTGCATCATTGCGTGCATAACACTTTCTGTTTTTGCACTTGTTTTTTGCGAATGAACCTCGGCAAGAAATGGTGTAACAATTTGCCATGACAGGCCAAATTTATCTTTCAACCATCCACATTGTTGCGATTTTACGTCGCCGCCCGCGGATAGTTTTTCCCAGTAATAGTCTATCTCTTCCTGTGTATCACAATTGACGACGAAAGAAACAGATTCATTGAATTTGAAAACGGGGCCGCCGTTTAGTGCTAGAAATTCATGGTCTTCCAGCCAGAACTGCACCGTCATCACAGAACCTTCAGGCCGCTTGTGCTCTTCAAAACCTTCCTTACCGTAATAGGAAATGATCCCAATTTTTGATTTTTTAAAGATTGAACTATAATAGCGCGCCGCGACTTCAGCTTGATTATCGAACCACAAACACGAATTGATTTTATTAACTGTAGGCATAACAATTTGATTTTTTTTGTGATGAATCAGGAATGTTAGCGGGAGAATTTATATACGCAAGTATAATACCAGTCGCAATCAATAGCGACGTTCTCGTAAAAATTTAATACCACAAAAGTTTAATAGCAAAAAGTTCAATTACTTGTTAAGCAGTTAATCGTATCAGTTACGTTACCGATAAATACAAAAGAAAATTTTAGAATTGATCTGGTGAATTCATTGCTCAATGCGGGGCACATCAGTCTATTTTTTAAAGAGAGATTACCATCAAGATTTCAAGTGTTAAAAAACGGCAATTGCGGTTCTGCTGGCACAATCATTGAATAAACACAATCATCTAAACATTTTAAAATCATCGATTATGAAAAACTTTAAAGTAGCATTTGCGGCATTGGCGATTTCATCCGCTGCACTGTTCTCATTTAACGAAATCCAAACAACAGTTATTAAGGGCTCAATCACACCGGTAGATAAAGGTGTAAGAGCATGGGCATTGTCGCCAACTGATACACTGCGGGCGGATATTCAGAACGGCACCTTTGAAATCAAAGACGTCAAAGCAGGAACATACTCTATCATTATCGAAGCAAAAGAAGGTTATGCAAATACTGGTAGAAAAGATGTTGTTGTATCGGCGGATAGTGCTGTTACAGATTTAGGACAAATTACTTTGCAGCCTAAATAGGCAGAAGATCATTTATTTCACATGATTAATTGTGAGTAGGATGCCGCTTTTAACGAAGCGGCATTTTTTTGTTTTTGTGTATCTCATCATCTCCTGTATTATAAGTAACTTGAAGCCTCAATTTCTACGTATGAAAAAAGCCATTCACGACAGTATACATCTTGGTTCTTTTACACTGCTTCTATTAATTGCATTTTCAATTCCATCTTTTAGTCAATCCAAAAAACCTACACTTGAGGGTCGATGGGACTTAACTATTCAACGTGAGGGCAAATCTCAACCATCATGGCTTGAGGTAATGCATTCCGGAATGCGCACCTGGGTTGGCCATTTCGTTGGGCCGTCAGGTAGCTCTCGTCCAGTTTCTCGTATCAATATCGACAGCAACAATTTCAGTTTCGCAATACCAGCACAGTGGGAAGATGGAACGGGTGATCTTAAACTCGAAGCATCTTTCACTAACGAAAAGATTTCTGGAACAGTAACGTTTCCTGATGGTAAAAATTATCCGGTTACGGCAGTGCGCGCGCCGAAGCTTGCATCAACAGTACCTCAATGGGGTGTGCCGATGAAGTTGTTTAATGGAAAAGATTTAACTGGCTGGAAGGCTCTTGGAGAAAATCAGTGGGTAGTTGAAAATGGCATTCTTCGCAGCCCAAAATCTGGAGCGAATATCCGCACTGAAAAAACATTTACTGACTTCAAACTTCATATTGAATTTCGTTATCCAAAAGGAAGCAACAGCGGCGTTTATTTGCGCGGACGTTATGAGGTGCAAATTGAGGATAGCAAAGGTGTTGAACCCTGGATTGGCGGTTTCGGAGCCGTTTATGGGTTTATCAAACCGAGTGAAATGCCTGCGAAAGATGCGGGAGAATGGCAAGCATACGACATCACACTTGTGGGAAGAAAAGTGACCGTCGTCGCCAATGGGAAGACAATTATACTCAACCAGGAAATTCCAGGTATCACCGGTGGTGCACTTGATAGCAACGAAGGTGAGCCAGGTCCGATTTATATGCAGGGTGATCACGGTCCAATTGAATACCGAAACATAATTATCACGCCAGTAAAGTGATGAATTGTGCATCACTGAGGTTCGTTGAAAAATCAAGCAGCGAACAAAACGTCAGAAATATATTGTCATGTATTAAATCACCACCAACGCTGATTTGATTGCTTCACAAACGAATGCTGCATCTTCCGCCGCCCCGTTAATCAAAGCTGACTTCCTTTTCCGTAGCCACGGAATGCCTATAAAATACAGTCCTTCAACAGGCGATCTACCTTCCGTATGAATTGGACCTCCATCCGAATCAATAACAGGTAATTTGATGTATCGATAGTTTGAATCAAAACCTGTCGCCCAAATAATTGTTTCGATACCTTCATTGTACAAATTAAGTGACGTACGCTCGTGAATAAATGTGTCATTCTTAATCGGCATATCAGCTGAATCTTGAATTGCCGCAGGTGCCGTAATG
>JACMLR010000023.1 GCA_014379515.1 Chitinophagaceae bacterium | reverse complement strand
TCAGTAAAAACACTTTCTGGATATACCGACTTTAAATTTTGTAAAGTGTTTCCGGTTGCGACCATATGATTGAATGTCCTGCTTTCAGCATTTAAAAAATCTACGTCGTAAACAAACCGTTTCACATAATCTTTTAAATTCAATCGGATTGGTTGATCACTTCCATCAAAGCTACCCCATAGAGTGACGCTGGTTGGATTATTCAATTGATTTACAAATTCCAGTTTAGTTAGCTTGACATCGCGGGCAGTATCGACATATCCGTAAGGGGAAAATCGAATTCCCTCAGTAGGGTGAATGTATTCCGCCAGCTGATAAAATTCCTGGTTTTTTATTATTGTCAGAATAAGTTCAGTTAGATCGATCGCAGCAGAACCGCTCGTATCTGCCTGAGCTGCGGTTCTGTCGTTTGATTTGTTCTCAGTGGGAGGGGGAGGCTTTTTTTCGTCCCTACATGCCGAAAGCAATGCGATGCAAAACAATGTAATTATGACCTGTTTCATGCTTCATGTATAGCAAGTTTGGTACCACTAAAGGGAGAATTCAGTTCGGCTCATTTGCATAATAGCCAACTCTCAAGCCGCATCGTGTTTTGCCGACAAATCCTCGCAGCTATTCTTCAGTTTGTCTGTCAGTTCTTCGATTCGAATCGGTTTACTGAGGTAATCGTTCATTCCTGCCTCAATACATTTGTCACGATCACCCGGCATTGCATTCGCTGTCAGTGCAATAATTATTGGTTGTTTGTCCAGCACCAATTTTCGGATACGTTGAGTAGCTTCGATGCCATCTAATTCCGGCATTTGCATATCCATCAGGATTACGTCAAACGTATTAGTGCGAAGCGCTTCCAGAGCAAGCACGCCGTTCTCTACTATCGTCGATTCATACCCGAGACGCGACAAAATATGCTCAATCAATTGCTGATTAATCGGATTGTCTTCAGCAACTAATATTTGTAATGGATATTGAGAAGCAAAATTGTCTGATAATAATGTTGTGGCTGTTCGCTCTTCTGCCACGTTGCTAGATCGGTTATGCAACGCGTTCACAACATACTTGAAGAGTTCTTTTTGCTTAATTGGTTTGCTAAGTTCGGCGGTAAATAAACCTGGGGTTTTCCGATTGTGATTATCACCAACGGCACTCATGAGGATGATTGGTGTTATGGAGCGATTAGCTTTTAACGCAGTAGCCAGATCAACGCCATTCATTTCTGGCATGTACATATCGACCATGATTAAATCCAGTGGATGTCGTTCGATAAGTTCAAGTGCATTCTTCCCCGATGTCGCAAGCGTAACGTCGATATTCCAACTTTCGAGTTGAGTTTTAAGCATACTTCGGATCGCTGCATTATCATCAACGATCATAACTCTTTTTCCGCGGGTACTTTCAGAATGCAATGACGCTAACGAAGGCTGTTCAATCGCCATTTCAGTTGTGATTGTAAAACTGAATACAGATCCATGTCCAGCCCGGCTCTCCACTTTTATTGTTCCGCCCATTAGCGTAATTAACTTTTCGCAGATAGCAAGTCCTAAACCTGTTCCTCCGTACCTTCTTGTAGTTGACGAATCAACCTGTGAGAAAGCTTTGAATAAACGATCTATTTTATCTTCCGGAATTCCAATGCCTGTGTCTCTAACGTCGAAGCGCAACGTAAGAGGGTGACCAGGTTTGCCAGGTAAAGTATGAATGCCGATCAACACTTCACCAGTATGTGTAAACTTGATCGAATTGCTGATCAGGTTTGTAAGGACCTGCCTCAATCGCAAACTATCTCCAATTATTTCTGGCGGTACATCTGCTTCGATTTGGTAAAGCAGTTCGAGACCCATCTGGTTTGTTTTTTGCGAAAAAAGATCCAAAACGCTCTCGACACATTGGCGCAAATCGAATCGTTCTTTTTCGAGTTCCATTTTTCCAGACTCGATCTTAGAGAAATCAAGAATATCATTGATCACGTTGAGTAGTCCTTCACCACTTGTAGTGATTGTATTCAAATACATTCGCTGTTGATCGGTCAAAGCGGTCTCGGAAAGGAGCGACGCCATCCCGATTACTCCATTCATTGGTGTTCGGATTTCATGGCTCATTGTTGCAAGAAATATACTTTTTGCCTGGCTTGCTTGTTCAGCTTCCTGCCGCGCTTTACTTTCATTTTCCGAAAGAATAACGAGTCGTTCTGTCCTTTCTGTTACCTGGTTCTCCAGGTTGAATTGTTGCGCACGGATATTCTTGAATCGATTTCGGATAACAAAAACAACTGTCGCACTGAATATCAAAATAACTGATAATCGGAACCACCATGTTAACCAGAATGGAGGAAATATTTCAAGTTCGATGCTTGCCATTGCTGGCGACCAATTGCCATCATTGTCGAGCCCTTTAACGATAAATGTATAAGTGCCCGGATCCAGGTTAGTGTATGTTGCCGAGTTCTTCATTCCGACCTGGTTCCACCCCTCATCAAATCCCTCTAACTTGTATGCATATTCTTTTTTCTCCTTCCTTGTGTAGTTCAATGTTGCAAACTCGAAAGTGATGGCAGACTGATCATGTTTAAGATTTATACGCTTTGCAAAATTGATATGCGTTTTTAAGGGCGACTTATCTTTTTCGTTCAATGCGATATCAACCTTTTTGTTTAAAATTTGAAAATCGGTTATGAAAAGGGGAGGAGTGTACAGTTGAGGTTTGACTTCAGCCGGATTGAAAACGTTGAAGCCGTCCTTCCCGCCGAAAAAGAGATTGCCATCTCGTCCTTTGCAAAAACTGTATCCAAACTGGTTCGACTGCAAACCTTCCGCAATTCCAAAATTTCGAAACTTTTTGGATGTGATATTGAACCTGGAAATTCCTTTAAACGTACTGATCCATAAATTTCCCTGGTAATCCGGTAAGATCCCGACAGTCACATTGTGCGGTAATCCGTCAGTTGTCAGGTAATGCGTAAAGTGATTTGTTTTTCGATTCCAAAAATTCAGGCCACGATCGGTCGTAATCCAAAAATCACTGTTTGCATCTTCGTAAATAGCGTTCACCGTATTATTACTGATGCTGTTATTTTTCGCATCGGTTTGGTAATGAGTAAATGAGTTTGTTTGAGGATTGAAAGCCGCAAGACCTCCGCCATCTGTCCCCACCCAAATCTGAGCTTTCGAATCCTGGTAAACCGTTAAGATATTATTATTTGCAATAGATCCGGGTTTGTCCTTATCGTGTGTGAAGTGTTTCAATTTGCCCGTCGCCGGAATGTACATGTCAAGTCCTCCACCGTATGTTCCAATCCAAACGTTCGCTTGTTTATCTTGAAAAATCCACCAGATATTATTTGATAAAAGCGAGCCAGGATCTTTCGGATCGTGTTGCAAATGCCGGTAGGTATTCGTTTTTCGGTTCCAGATACTAATGCCTTTGCCCCATGTGCCCAACCACAGATTGTGTTCCATGTCTTCAGCCACAACGGTGATGTTGTTTCCGTTCGGCGAATTTTTGTTCCCCGGTATATGACGGACGTAAGAGAATCGCTTTGTAACAGGGTCGAATTCATTCAATCCATCTCCATCCGTTGAAACCCATATTTTCCGATGTGAGTCTTCGAAAATTGAGAGAACGCGATTGTTGCTCAAACTGTTTGTGCCAGGAACTCTTGTATAGTGCGCAAAAAGGCTGGCGTCTTTGCTCACAAAATTCACTCCTTCGTTTAACAAACCGAGCCACATGTTTCCTTTGCGATCACGCAATATTGAGTGTACTGAATTATCGCCTAAGCCAGTAGGTCTAAGGTCCGACATCCCATACCGATGCAATTCATTTTCCTTTGGGTTGAAAATTGTCAATCCTTCGCTATCACTTCCAAACCAGAGATTACCATCGGAATCATCAGCAATGGTAATAACCCCAAGCCCAACGTTAAGCTTAGTGGTTCCACTACGCGGCTGTAACTTTTGGAATGTTTTAGTGGTTGGATTGTACTCTTGCACTCCATTGTCAAACCCAATCCATAAATGGTTTTGTTTATCCCTGAAGATTGATAACACGATGTCTGACAGTATTGACCGGTTATTTCCTGTGTTGTAGTTTTTAAATTTTAGCGAGGAAATGTCCAGGTGGCTTAAGCCTCCACCATGTGTACCAACCCAAATGCCTGTTCCTCCATCCGTTTCTAACGCGTATATATCGTTATCCTGCAATGCCGACGCACTTTCTTTGTTAGCTATGAAAACTGTAAAATCATTTGTGGTTCGATTGAATAAATTCATTCCACCTTCTTGCAAACCAATCCATAAATTTTGTTGATGATCGAGTACCAAACAGTTCACCTGGTTGCTTGAAATAGAGCGCTTCGAGCTATCCTTTCGATAGGTAATAAATTTTTCAGTAGAAGGATTAAATTTGGATAAACCGCCGCCCCATGTTGCTATCCAGATATCACCATTGAAATCCTCCAGGAGATCTGTTATGAAGTTGCCTCCAACTGTAGCGGGATTTGCGGGATCGTTCTTGTACAGCGTAAATTTATAGCCATCATATTTATTCAAACCATCTTGCGTTCCGAACCACATAAACCCAAGGCGATCCTGAAGCAACGCAGGTACATAACCGTTAGAAAGTCCATCGTTTTGTCCAATATGCTCAAACTTGATATTTGATGTTTGTGCGGATATTGAAAACGAAAACGCCAGTAAGAGGAATGCTAACAAATGGAGCCTGGCTTTCATTGGATGTTGGAAGAGATTAATTGTGTCCACAAATTGCGAAAAAATAGACACCCTAATAACGTGAAATCAAACGAATTATGTAGGATTAGCCGTTATTTGAATCAACTAAGTGTTAGCACTTGCATTTTGCTAACTGGAATATCAGGAAGCGCCCAATCTATGCTACAAGAAAACGTTGTGACTTGCGACAAAACCAGTTGTTACAGTCTTTAGGGATTGTTGATCATGAAAGTACGAGCTGGTGATGGAGTCGTTCAAGTGTTGAAATGCTGTCGAAACAAAGTCCGGGATGTACCTGCGAGGTTTGAACAATTGTACTTCTTTTTGCGGTAAGCCAGCGGAAACGAGACGCAATGTCCAGTAAAGCAATCGGCCCACCTTCAACGTGGCCCAGGCAGATTCTTTCAAAGGCATTTAAATGTGATTTGACTTCTTCAACATCAACTTGCGGATAAAGAGCAACAAGTCGATTGGCATCGAGTGAAAATTTCATTTGCAGGAACTGGGGATTCCGACAATAAAGTATTACACCAACGTTGACAAATTCCTCGCGTTCGACGCGCGGGACAAACCGAATGATCGCATATTCGTATAGGTTATTTGCGGGCATTCATTGCTTCGTTTAAAAAGATATGCGAATTGGAAATCCTGGAAAGTAAAAAATCAATATACACTTTTCTAATATCGTTTACAGTGATGCCATCGTGATCATGTTGCAACCACTTTTCTGGTATCAACGATACAATATGATGTACAAGCTGCTCGCTTAATAGCAATTTAAGGTCTGTATCTACTTGATTGAGTTCTGATGCCTGGGCTAGCAACACATGGTCTTTAATTGCGGCAAACGGTTTCAGCGATTGTTCTTCCCAATTATCCCATTGATGATGAAAATAAAGCGAGGCACCATGATCTATTATCCAAAGTTCTCCGTGCCAGCTTAACATATTTGTATTTCGTGCGGTTCGATCAACATTCATCAACAACGAATCGAGCCAAAGGATTTTGGAAGCAAGTGTAGGATCGATTTTTGTTACTGCCGGATCGTAACTGATAGCTCCCGATAAATAATGAACTCCTAAATTGAGCCCTTCACTTTTTCGCAACAGCTCCTGGATTTCCTCGTCAGGCTCGGTTCGGCCGAATGCTTTATCCAATTCTGCAAACACCATTTCGGGAACCAACAATCCAATTGCACGGGCTATTTCGCCGCCGATAAAATCCGCAATTAATGCTTTTGGACCCTGACCAGCACCGTGAAATTTCAGCACATAAAGAAAACCATCGTTTGCTTCTGCTATTGCAGGCAATGAACCTCCTTCGCGCAATGGCGTGACATATCTTGTTACCTGAACATTCCTGATTTCCGTAATAATATTCATTCCCTTGCAAATATAGGTGGGAGCTAGTTGAATGAAGCGCTATAGATTTCTGGAAGTATCGAAAAAAAGGTAGCGAGGTGCTATCCGAACAGGTCACTGCTGAGGTACCTGTCTCCACGATCACAAGCAATGAAAACGATTACGCCTGCATCAAGCTCTTTTGCCAGTTCGATTGAAGCATGTGCAGCACCGCCGCTGCTCATGCCTGCGAATATACCTTCTGTCCTGGCTAGTAATCGCGACATCTCTGTTGCATTTTTTTGAGAGACATCGATGACGCGATCTACTCGTTCAGGCTCAAATATTTTGGGAAGATATTCCTTCGGCCATCTCCGAATTCCCGGGATAGAGGACTCTTCTGTTGGCTGACAACCGATGATCTGTATAGATGATTGTTGTTCTTTCAAAAACCTCGAGCACCCCATGATTGTGCCGGTCGTTCCCATCGAACTTACAAAGTGTGTAAGTTGTTGCGCGGTATCACGCCAAATTTCCGGACCAGTACTTTTATAATGGGCAAGATAATTATCTGGGTTCGCGAATTGGTTTAAAATGTAAGCCTCACCTCGTGCGCCTTTTTCTTCGGCATAATCGCGACAAATTTCAATAGAATCGAGCAATGTAACATGGGCACCAAAAGCTTCCATTGTTAACGTACGTTCACGGGTAGACGAAGAAGGCATTACTAATTCGATTTTCAGATCGTATAGGCGAGCAATCATTGCCAGCGCGATTCCGGTATTGCCGCTTGTTGCTTCAATCAACTGATCACCAGCTTTTATCTCGCCTCTTTCAATGGCAGATCGGATCATGTTTAGTGCGGGCCGGTCTTTCACACTGCCGCCTGGATTATTGCCTTCCAGCTTCGCGTATATTTTTACATTTGGGTTAGGGTTTAATTTTTTCAATTCAACCATTGGCGTGTTCCCGACGATATCAATAATACCTGCCATGACTAAGCGTTTTGTTTTTCGACAACTTCAATGTCGGGTCGGTGATATACAGTAGAGTAAGCAGGAATAGAACGGGTAAGCCAAACATTACCCCCAATGACGCTATGGTGTCCGATCACTGTATCACCTCCAAGTATAGTCGCTCCGGAATAGATTACAACGTGGTCTTGCACGGTAGGGTGACGTTTGATATAGGCCATGCTCTTATCAACACTCAATGCACCCAGCGTAACGCCCTGGTATAATTTTACGTGTTTGCCAATGGAAGCAGTTTCTCCAATAACGATACCTGTGCCATGATCTATATAAAAATACTCATCAATTTCTGCAGCAGGGTGTATATCTATGCCGGTTTTTGAATGAGCAAATTCGGTGA
>JACMLR010000205.1 GCA_014379515.1 Chitinophagaceae bacterium | reverse complement strand
TTGTGCTTTAATTTCGGGAGGCAAAGGTAACCGTCAACGGGGAATTTTCCAAAAACAAAAAACAATTTGAAGTGATTCCTTAGCGGTTGTCGATTTGAGGCAGTAAACCGGATCTTTTTGAGCCGTTTGACTTCCGCTCACGAATCGCTAAAATTAATGGTTATCAGCCGCTCATGCGTTTAAACTCCGCATTTTCACCGATATTTGTTGTCCCGTTTAAAGTCGGCAGTTCCATGAAAGATTTCTCCTACATAACGAATTCGCATCCGCAGTTTATCGAAAACCTCTACCAGGATTTCGTAAGCAATCCAGAAAGTGTTGATCCTGAGATGAGAAAGTTCTTCGAAGGGTTTGATTTTGCTGTTTCAACTGGCAAGCCTGCCGTGAATGGCAGCAATGGCGCCGTGGCCACAGGCTCTGGCGATTCCGGCATCGATTGGATGCGGGAGATCCGTGCTTACCGCATGATCCTCGGCTATCGTAATAAAGGACATTTGATCGCCACTACCAATCCCATCCGTAAAAGAAAGGATCGTGGCGCTAATATCGGCCTCGATTTCTATGGCTTTACTGAGGCTGATTTAGATAAAACATTCCAGGCAGGTAACCTGATCGGTCTCGGGGCAACAACGCTTCGAAACATGCATCAACACCTTGAAAAATGGTATGCCACTCATGTTGGTGTCGAATTCAAATATATCAGCGATCAAAAAAAGGTGGACTGGCTCACGAATGAAATGGAGAAGCGTTTTTCTGATGCGATACCACTCGACAAGAAAAAGCGCATCCTTGAAAAGTTGAACCAGGGTGTAATGTTCGAAAAATTTCTTCATACAAAATATGTAGGACAAAAACGCTTTTCATTAGAAGGAGGCGAAACAACCATTGCTGCACTCGATGCAATCATCAATACTGCTGCTGAAAACAATGTCCAGGAAGTAGTCATCGGTATGGCGCATCGCGGCAGGTTGAATGTACTTGCTAATGTCATGGGTAAAACCTACGAACAGATATTTAGTGAATTCGAAGGCACTGCCAAACTCGACCAAACAATGGGCAGTGGTGATGTGAAGTATCATATGGGTTATGGAAGTGAATTGAAAGCGACGAATGGTAATACGATTCACTTAAAGCTGATGCCGAATCCTTCGCACCTCGAAGCAGTAGACCCCGTTGTTGTTGGTTTTGCACGTGCGAAGGCAGATGTATTATACGAAAGTGATTACGATAAGATTTTGCCGATACTGATTCATGGTGATGCGTCGATTGCAGGACAGGGAATTGTGTACGAAGTTTTGCAAATGAGTGAGCTCGAAGGTTATTCAACCGGTGGTACCATTCATTTCGTTATTAATAATCAAATTGGATTTACGACGGACTTTGATGATGCACGTAGCTCGGATTATTGTACATCACTTGCTTCTGCGATCCAGGCACCGGTATTTCACGTGAATGGTGACGATCCGGAAGCTGTTGTAAAATGTGTTGAGATTGCTACGCGCTATCGCCAGGAATTCAATTGCGATGTATTTATCGATATGGTTTGTTATCGCCGGCACGGACATAACGAAGGCGATGATCCGAAATTCACTCAGCCGCATTTGTATGGATTGATCGATAAACATCCGAATCCCCGGGAAGTATATGTGAAGTTTTTATTGGAGAATGGCGAGCCGGATGCACAGAACCTTGCCAAAGAAATGGAGAAAAAATTCTGGGGTGATTTACAGGAACGGTTGGATGGTGTTAAACAGAATCCACTTCCTTACACCTACCAGCAACCGGAGATTTGGTGGAAGAGTTTGCGTCGCGCAACGACGGAGGATTTTGAACAAAGTCCCATTACAGCAATATCAGAAGCAGATTTCAGAAAGATATTTGAGGCATTGATGAAATGGCCCGATGATTTCAAGCCGTTAAAGAAAGTAGAGAAGATCATCCAGGATAAAAACAAACTGTTTGATGGTGAGGGTAAAATAGATTGGGCAACTGCCGAATTACTCGCGTATGGAAGTATTGTGCTTGAAGGGAATGATGTACGAATGAGCGGCCAGGATGTAAGAAGAGGAACCTTTAGTCACCGCCATGCCATTCTTCGTGACGAGAATACCGATGTAAGCTACAGTCGGATCAGTCGGATTGACGGAGCAAAGGGTAAGTTCGTTATCTATAATTCTTTGTTGAGCGAATATGGTGTTTTAGGATTCGAGTACGGATATACGTTGGCCAATCCGCATGCGCTTGTGTTATGGGAAGCACAATTTGGTGATTTCGGTAATGGTGCGCAAAC
>JACMLR010000204.1 GCA_014379515.1 Chitinophagaceae bacterium | reverse complement strand
TGTTATGCCGAGCCAGCCACGCGGTTATATCAAGCCACGCGACCATGATATTTTGTTATAATGCAGATCCGGCGAAAGCCGACTAAGTTTTAATCCGTCCCTCATTTGATCCGTACCATTTTCAAGCTTACCCTGACCGCAAAACTTTCTGACCTGGCCTTTCCTACTATTGCTGCTCGCCATTTCTAAACTTCATCATTTTGCGCTCATCTGATTCAATTTCAGATTGTAATGAGGCGATACTTTTCCTTACTTTTTCTACACTACTCAATGAAATTCTAGCCCTTTTCGCCTCTTTCTGGGCAGCCTTTGCGGCTTTTCTGGCTTTACGAGTCAACTTTTTATCAGTTGCGTCATTATTCAACTTCCTCGCAACGGAAGCGTTTTCCTCAGCTGAGGCTTTAGCAACATTGTCTGCATTCGTACTTTTTCGCAACGCATCTTCCAAATCGTTCTCAAGAGCGGTAAGTTTTGCGCGCTTCTCCATCAACGAAGTCGACAGTTTCGAAGAGTCCAACTGATATCGGGCAACTTTAAGTGAATCCGTTTGAGAAGTTTGAGCACTCAGAATAAAAGCCGAAAAAAGCAAAGGTGAGATCAATAGTAAAATCTTCTTCATAGTGATAAGTTTTAGTTTTAAAAAGTTCTTCAACTAACAATGGAAATGTAGTTCATTTTTGTGTCATGAGACGAACGATTTGCATACAAGGATGCATCCAATAAGTTCAATCAAAAAATAATAAAAAGTTCGTTAATGTGAATAAAAGAACGTAAAAAAGAAATGTCGTTATTTTAAATTTGTACTTCAACAAAAAAAAGGAGGTATTCATGAAATCAGCAGATATGACATGGACACCTTCGGTAACTATCTAGTTAGCCGAACTGTCCCCTAAATAATCTGTCCCGTCTCGTTACGGGATGAGCCATCAGCAATAGCGGGTGGCTCTTTTTGTTGCTGGCCTGTTCTGCTACTTTCATATATCATCCAATCATTATTTTTTCACCTGTTTTCATTGCCTGATAAATTGCTTGTAAAAGTTTTACATCTTGTCGACCCATTTCTCCAGGAACAGGTGTTGGACGATTTGATTTTATTGCGATTGCAAAATCGTCCATTTGTTTCGCCTGTTGATTAACTTCCGGAAGGCTTAAGTTGATTTCCGAAGTCTTACCTTTTATGCCGTTGTAGGCATATGCAGGAGAAAGTTCAACCCATCCACTCGAGCCCTCTGCGCGCAACAAATTATACTCGTCGGCATAGCTGGATTTACATTGAGCAATAATACCATTCGGAAATTCAAATTGCCATGATAACGACTCTTCAATATTTTTAAATCGTTCCGGGCTTTTCTTTGGACCCTCCTGCGCTGTAACAGAAATCGGTTCCAATCCCGTAATGTATCGTGTTCCCTGCACACAATAGATTCCGACATCCATCAATGGACCGCCACCGGCCATTTCTTTGTTAAGCCTCCACCCTTCTGTACTCCCCATTCCATTTTCTGCGCGAATTAGATTCCATTCACCAAACCTTTTGGAACGACCATATTCAATCAGTTCCCGCGTATGCGGTTCAAAATGGAGGCGATAGCCAATACTAAGCATCTTACCCGCTTCCTTACACGCAGTAATCATTCGATCGCAATCCTCAACAGTAAGCGCCATAGGCTTCTCACAGATAACATGTTTGCCTGCTTTTGCTGCGCGAATAACATACTCGGCATGCATCGAATTCGGCAAAACAACATAAACGATATCAATATCCTTATTACCAGCAATCGAATCGAACGTGGTATAATCGTAAATGTTTGTATCGGGGAGATGATGCCGTGCCTTCCATTCGCTTGCCTTGAGAGCTGAACCAGTAACAATTCCCGCTAGGTAACAATGTTGGGTTTCTTGAAGTGCAGGAGCCAGTTGTCCGGCACTGTACTTTCCCAGCCCTACCAGTGCGATCCCGAGTTTTTTCTCTGATTTTTCTTTCTCCATGAATTTTTATTTTCGGTTTCACTACCCGTGTTGTTACAGAGAACAGATGCAACAAGCAGCGCGTGTGCTTTGGTTTTCGACATGCGTCCAACGAATTGCCAACGATGAATTTATATTTGTCAGGCTTTCTATTGAATGTCTGTCTACAAAAACAGCTCCACGTTCTGGCTGATGCTAGAACTGCTAAATCTGCAGCGCTGTTCAAAGATTGGGTAGTCTTGTACTCAGCTATCATCGGTTGTCCACCTATATCTCAAGCCTCATTCTGTCTCCGTATTCTGTATTCTGTATTCTTTATTCTTTATTCTCCCTATTAACCCCGAATTATTTGACGAACGGACCGAGTGATCGCGCATTCATTACCCTCGATTGTATAATTTCGGCACGCAGACATTTTCACACTTTAACCATCAGTACATGAGAAAAATCACTGTTAGTCTTTTCCTCGTCTTGTTTTTAGTACGATCAGCATCGCTTGCCCAGAGCAACGATTCCATTATTATCGCTGCCATTCAAAAAGAAGCAACTGAAAATTCGCAGCTTGAGAAACTTGCGCACGAGCTAATGGATGGCGTTGGCCCGCGCTTAGTTGGTTCGCCACAAATGCAGCAGGCCCATGACTGGGCAGTCAGCAAATACAAAACCTGGGATATCACAGCTCGAAATGAAAAATGGGGAGATTGGCGCGGTTGGGAAAGAGGCATATCGCATATTGATATGGTATCCCCACGTATTAAGTCATTAGAAGGTATGCAACTTGCCTGGAGTCCTTCTACTGGTGGAAAAGCAGTCACTGGAGAAACGATCATCGTACCAGACCTTGCCGACTCTGCAAGTTTTCAGCAATGGCTTCCTAATGTAAAAGGAAAGTTTGTGTTGATATCAATGAATCAGCCAACCGGACGACCGGATTACAATTGGGAAGAATTCGGCGTTAAAGAATCATTTGAAAAAATGAAAAAAGCCAGAACGGCGCAAACAGATGCATGGCGCACTCGCATCAGCAAAACCGGTTATAATGCGAGAACTCTTCCTGTGGCACTTGAGAAAGCCGGGGCCGTAGGAATCGTCATGAGCAACTGGTCTGCAGGTTTCGGAGTTAATAAAATATTTGGAGCGTACACAACAAAAATTCCAACCATTGACATTGCACTGGAAGATTACGGTTTACTATATCGATTGACAGAATCAGGAAGCAAACCAAAAATCAGTGTTCGAGCTGATTCAAAAGAGCTGGGCGTTGTTCCTACGTTTAATACTGTTGCCGAAATTAAAGGCACAGAAAAACCGGATGAATATGTAATGTTATCAGCGCATTTCGATTCGTGGGATGGTGGCACCGGCGCAACAGATAATGGCACCGGAACATTAGTAATGATGGAAGCAATGCGGATTCTTAAAAAAGTTTATCCAAATCCAAAAAGAACAATTCTTGTAGGTCATTGGGGAAGTGAAGAGCAAGGGCTGAATGGTTCGCGTGCATTCGTTGAAGATCATCCGGAAATCGTAAAAAATCTACAGGTATTGTTTAACCAGGATAATGGAACGGGTCGTGTTACTAATATCTCCGGCCAGGGTTTTTTACACGCATACGATTACATTGGAAGATGGTTGTCGAAAGTACCCTCATCGATTCGAACACAAATTGAAACAAGGTTTCCTGGAAGTCCGGGTGGTGGTGGATCCGATTTTGCATCTTTTGTGGCCGCTGGCGCACCAGGTTTCTCTTTGAGTAGTATCAGTTGGTCGTACGGCAACTATACGTGGCATACAAACCGCGACACCTACGATAAGATTGTGTTCGACGATGTGCGAAACAATGCAATGCTCGCTGCAATGCTGGCGTATATGGCCAGCGAAGATCCGGCGAAAACATCAAGAGAGAAATCAGTACTGCCATCTAACTCACGCACAGGTCAGCCTGGAAGATGGCCGGCGCAAACGCCACCGACAAGAAAAGGTGGTCAAAACTAGAATCGATCCCCGTTTTCGGTGATGATACCAACCGCTTTGGTTAGTGGGAATGTCTTGAGTTGAGGCGAGCTTCGCTGCCTTAATTCAAGACATTCAACTTTATAACCATGAAATCAATTTTTTTCGCAGTTTGCCTTTTGACAATGCTTATTGCATGCAATTCCAGTTCGGGAATCAACAACGGGAAAAAATCCACGGATAATAAACAAGTGATTGCAAAAGAAGAGGGCGACAACCTGATAACATTTAAACTTAACGGAGCGCCAGTGCGTACTTCAGCCTGGACGATCAG
>JACMLR010000203.1 GCA_014379515.1 Chitinophagaceae bacterium | reverse complement strand
TTGCTTCATCACTTAGTGAAGTCATGTCAGGAGCAAAGCCCATCCCTTCTTCTTTTCCCCACTGCGTATAATCTGCATCACGCATGAGTTGATATAAGGGAGAGGTATGGCAGTCGGTTGAATAGCAATATCCTTTTTCATCATAAACGAGACCGAACGGATTGATCCGACCATCGGTGGTTTTTTCTACCCGACTCCCATCTGTGCGGAAACGAAAAGTGTTACCGGAAATCATTGAGATGGGTTCACCGTCTGTGCCCGCAATTGTATCACGGTTTGTGTAACCATGACAGGAATGTATCCAGCCGTCATAACCGCGGACGAGGTTATTGATCATGCCATGGGTATCGTTTATACGGAAGGGGCCAAACAATTTTTTCTGATTATCTACCTTGCCATCACCGTTGCTGTCGGTGTACTTATAGATATTAGGAATGCTGTAAACGATGGCACCGTCGTTGACGGGTAATACGCCAATTGGAATGTTCAGGGTGTCAGAAAAAACCGTGAACTTATCGGCTTTTCCATCATGGTCAGTGTCTTCCAGTATGGTAAGTTTGTCTGTTCCTTTCCCAGGTTCAGATGGGAATGGATATTCGAAAGACTGAGTAACCCACATCCGGCCCTGGGCGTCAAATGCGAAGTTGATTGGTTTGCCGATTTGAGGTTCAGAAGCAAACAGGCTGATTTCAAAGCCCTCAGGAAGTTTGAATCCGAGTCGTTCTTCTTCGGGACTGCGGGCTGCGGTGCTGCGGATGTTTGCGGAGAACTTGTCGCCCGCGTATTCATGGGAATCCGTATTTGTTTTGGTTTTGCAGGCCGTAATAAAAAGCAACGAGATGATAGCAATGCGCAATCGGGATACGGCCATGAGCTGAATTTAAGATGTTAGTTATTGGCGTCGTTGAATTGGGACTTAAGTTACTGAACGTGGAACGGTTAGCCACATAATTAAGCAAATGTTTTCACACAACTGTGCTGGTGTTTATGATTTGGGATGCGGAGCCGGTGGTTGGGTTTCGGCAACACTTATCGCGTAACTGAAAGCTCGCGCGTCCATGATTTTTTAGCCGTTAACTGAAACGTTATTATGATAAGAGCAAAACAGAACGGGGAGATGATAACTCAAAACACCGGCAAGCCGATAAAAATTGGTTGAAGGATAAAGAGGTGGAGTCGAGATCCGGATTGAGCGATCCCAAAAACGACTTATGCGATTGTGCTGCTCAATTCTCGGCCTGTTTTAAATCGGCAGGTCAATTTGCAGTTATATTTTCTGTGTCGGATCAAAGCCATACATAAATTCATTCAGATGTCCACCTGAACTGTCCAGCGATACAATGTCCATCAGTTCCTCAAAGTAATGACATATTCTTTCCCGGTCTTCCGTATCAAGTTGCGGGTAAACATCTCTGAATCGTTGTAAGCCGACCATGATTTTATCCTGATATTCGCTGTCGGTTGCATGACCGCTTTGCGCCAGGTTCTCAAAGTCGCTAGCGGCCAGGTTAATCTTGTTCGACAAGATCGGCCGCAAGCTCTCGTCCGCTATTCCCGGATAAAAAATGGTCGAATCCGGAGTGAATTTCTGTTTGATTTTGAACGCTTCAAATTTGTCCGTCGCGATCGCGGGTCTTTTTGTTTGTTTTTGTTCACAAGCAGTAAGAAGAATGATTGCGAACCCAAAAAATAGTTTTGAAAACTTTCTCATTTTGTATATGCAGTAAACCACATCCCATTAAGCAGATTTTCGAATCATAACTGAGCCCGCAATCATATCGTGAATAGCGCGTCTTTTTGCATCACTGTTAATGGTCAGAAATGATATCCATCCCAGTAATACTTTGATTGGATACCTGATCAGTGATTGTAAGAAATTAATTTTCTTGCTTGTATCAGCATATTTTCTGACCCGGATCCCTTTTAAGAAATTTCCGAGTGTACATCCAAACATCATCGAGACCGGTTCGTATAAAAGAAACAACGAGGCAAACAAAGCAATTCTAACCCAGTCTGGTACTAATTGAAAATTGTCAAGAATCCTCGCAAATGCATACATGAGAGCGACAATCAGAATTAAGTCGATAAAAGACGACTGAATTCTGTCTCGTAATTCGGGATAAGATTCTTGCATACATCAGTTTTATATTAATTCAACTTTACAAGCATCTAAAGTTAGTGAGGAGGTTCCCCAGAGCAATTGCTTAAATATACAATGTTGATTCTGATTTGACGTAATGGAATTCTATTCCGGTATTACTTTTATTAAAACTGAACACTAACGGTTTCGAATACGTTGTGTCAACTTGCACTCATTCTTCAATGGCTTCGATACCCTGTTGTTTAAGTCGCTCAAGGTGCTCTTTCATTGTATTCAATTGCTCGGGAGAGTGTCCTTGCCACTCCTTCACCTCACCCATAACCTGAAGCGGATGCGCAGATCGGTACGATTTTGTTGGATTGCCTGGAAAACGCTTATTCGTCAAATTCGGATCGTCTTCAAAGGGGCCGGTCGGCTCAACAATATAAATTCGACCCGGCACCTCACCCAGTGCAAGTTCTGCGCCCCAAATTGCAGCTTCAAGTGTTGCTGTGAGATAAATGAATTTTGCATTCTTCCTCGTTCCATAATTTGAATTGAAGCCGGGTACAATTAAATCGCCCGTTTTTAAGTCTGCTTTTGTACCATGATAATACGCATCCGAAGCAACTGTTGATTTGTCATCGATCTTATCTATTTCCATATGGGCGTAATTGATGAAAATGCTTTTTGCGCGAGCGATCGAAGTTACAAAATGATAATTATTCAATTGCGTAACTGCTGTTACTTATTCCAATTCAAATACACATTCGCTACCGACGGATGAACCTCCTTCCCTAACATGATAGCAAATTGTTCGTCAGTGAGATCTTCCTGGTGCTCCTTTAATGCTTTCCATAATTTCAATAACACGGACTTTCCCCCGGCATTGTAGATATCTTTTGCTGCAGAATGCAATTTGCATTGATACCAACCATAATTCCTTGCCCCCATTCCCAACGTTTGATACAATTTTTCAAAATCCTCCAGGGTCGTGTATTTGAACTCGGCCGTACCACTTCCAACAACCATATTCGGAAACACTTCGAGGGCGGGTAAGCGCTCTTTCGC
>JACMLR010000202.1 GCA_014379515.1 Chitinophagaceae bacterium | reverse complement strand
GCCACGAAGTGGCGTCATCTGATAGCCCGGGGTGAAACCCCGGGTAGGAAATCCCAACATTGTTACAGCCCTGAAGGGGCGCAATCTTTTTTCGAAACGAACAGAGGGCAATGAATTCAGAATACAGAATACAGGAGACAGAAGAAATACAGCGCTTAAGAATTAAAAAAACGTTAGGACATCATCAACGTTCGGAAGTTACTATTCTGTCTCCTGTATTCTGAATTCTGTATTCTCCTCCGAACACTGAGCGATTTTAACCGCTAACAGTTGCTGTTCCTTTGCAGAATCTGTAAACTTTCTTGCCTGCTCAAAACAACTACGCGCTGCATCTTTTTGTTTCAAATCAAAAAGAAACTGACCCCTGGTTGCATGATACAAATGATGTTTCTCAAGGCCATTGATTAACTCCAACTCATTCAAAGCCTGTTCCCGACCAATTGCATAGCCAGATGCGATTGCTTTGTTCAATGCAACAACGGGGCTGGGTTGATATCGAAATAATAAATCGTACAAATGATATATACTTTTCCAATCGGTTTCTTCAAAGCTCGGTGCGGCAGCATGAATCGAAGCGATACCAGCTTCAAAATGATAAGTACTTGTTTCGAATGGCTCAGCCGCAAGTTCCAATAAGTCAAATCCTTTCTTTATCAACTGTCGATCCCATCGACTGCGATCCTGTGCATTCAATAAAATAATTTGTTGGTTGCTGTCCAATCGTGCATCGAAGCGGGATGCCTGGAAATGCATCAAAGAAAGTAATGCATAAACGCGTGGCCGACGATATATACGATTACTTGTAATAATGGACGCCAACCGGATCGCTTCATCACAAAGGTCTTCCCGAATCAGTTGATCGGGGTGAGATGAGTTATACCCTTCACTAAAAAGTAAATAGAGACACTTTAAGACAGCGTCGAGTCGCGAAGAAAGGTTCGATGTGTCAGGTAACTCCAGTTCGATTTTTTCTAACCTGATTTTTTCTTTCGCCCGATAAATCCTTTTACTAATTGTTTCTGCCTTTGTGAGGAATGCGCGCGCAATTTCATTAACACTTAACCCGCAAAGCGCTTTAAGGACCAGCGCTATCTGTGATTCTTCAGGAATCGCCTCGTGACAACAGGTGAACATCATTGCAAGCTGACTGTCTTCAATCTCATTTTCCAAAAACAACTTTTGTCCAACCGATGCCAGCGCAAAATCGGATTGCAGAAGGCTTGCATACTTAGGTGTGATATCCTTGAATCGTTTCTCACGACGTAAAAAATCAATTGCTTTATTTTTAGCCACCTTGTGCAGCCATGCCGGGGGATTATCAGGAAGGCCGCTGAGTGCCCACGTATTCATCGCTTGCAGCAACGTATCCTGAACGATATCCTGTGCCGTTTGCAAATTGACCAGTCCGAGAAGCCGGGATAGTACAGATACCATTTTGCCCGCCTCATGCCGGAAGAGGTGGTCAACCATATTATTAACTGGTATGATAGCCCGGTCCGTCATTCTATCAAGTTGAACAATTTACTCAACACTATCTAAAAATAAAAAATGCGAAAGACTGAATCGTAAATATCGACGATTCAGCTTTCGCATTTTAATCAGATCAATTACATATCGAATTTGACGGCTTGTCTAACCTGCACTTTACCGCCATGTTGATAGTCGGGATAGTCTGCACACAGGCTGATGGCGTCATCATAGTCTTTGGCATTTACAACGAAAAACCCGCCGACTATTTCTTTTCCTTCTGTGTATGGTCCTTCTGTAACCGTACTGTTACCGGAAACTAATTTTCCTCCAGGCATCAGTGCCTCACCGCTGGCATATCGGTTGTCTTTCATCAGCTTGTCTACCCAGGCCATCCATTTACCCATATTCTCCTGCATTTGTTCGGGACTTGAGTTCACATCAAGGCCGCCATGAAAAATCATCATAAACTTTTCCATAATAAAAATTTTAATGTTAGAAAGGTTGTTTGGCCTCTGACGAACGGGTTGCGTCGTTCCGGACAACGATTGGAAATTTTATTGAATTTTTTCGTTCTTCTTATCTCCCTTCAGGTATTTGTCAAGAAATTGTAGGATTTGGCCATATCCTTTGATCTCATTTTCTTTTTTTATGAAGCCATGCCCTTCGTCTGGGAAGACAGTGTATTCTACAGGTACACCATTTTTTTTCACTGATTCAACAACTTCATCACTCTCAATCTTTAAAACCCGCGGATCGTTTGCTCCCTGCAAAACCATGAGTGGCTTTTTAATGTTCGATGCATGCAGGAGGGGCGAGTATTGTTTCAAGCGTACAGTGTCAACAGTATTAGGATCACCGATTTCTTCATACAACGCAGTTTTGAATGATTCCCAATACGGAGGTATTTCCTCTAGTGTGCGCAACCAGTTTGCAACACCAAAAATGTCAACACCAACTTTGAACTCATCGGGCTGAAACGCAAGTGCGGCAAGCGTCATATATCCACCATAAGATCCGCCGATGATTCCAATTTTTGCAGAGTCGACATAATCAAGCGATGAAAGATATTTTTTACCCCATACACAATCCTTCAAGTCTTTATCACCGTGATTGCGGTTATCCATTTTGAAAAATGTTTTCCCGTAGCCACTACTGCCCCTGTTGTTCACCGCTAAAACGGCGTAGCCGTGGTTGACGAGATATTGAATGAGTGAAAAATACCCTGCTCTGGATTGCCCGCCCGGGCCACCATGCACCCATACCAGTGCCGGAACTTTCTTGGATGAACTTGCTTGCTGAGGTTTATAATAAATAGCAGGGATCTCTACACCGTCAAATGATTTGTACCGCACTACTTCAGCAGAAACAAGGTCTGCGGCGTCGATCTCAGGGTTCAATGTATTCGTTAGTTTCTTGAGATCTTTTGTTTCAAAATCAAAAACATAAATATTGTTGGGAGACTTACTATCGCCAATGGTAAGCCGCATTTTCTTTTCACTACGACCGATATTTGCGGCTTGTACGTCACCGTCTTCAATTTTAGGAAAGTCTACGGCTTTGCCTGATTTGTGATCGAAGATGTACAACTTATTCTTGCCATCCTCATTCACACCAATCACTCTATACTTTTCATTGTAAGAAAGGGTCATATACATCACATCCCAATTTTTGCTAAAGAGTTTTTCTTTTTTAGCAGATGTTATATCGTATTGCATCACATGCTGAAATTCCGAGTCTTCATCTGTTGTATAATAGAGGATATTATTATCAAGTGAAAATTGCAATGGCACGTTATTGCCATCCACACTATCCGCATTGATCTTCTTTGTTTGTTTGGAATTGCGGTCAACCAGGAAGAGATTGCTGGCACTCGTAGTAACTGACTGAAGAAGTGCAAGAAATTGTTCATTATCGGAAATGGCAACAACGTCGAAGCCATTATCATTCTTGTAGATCATCGTTGGAGTCCAGCTCGACGTGTCCATTTTGTAAAAGTCAAAAAACCGCTGGTCTCTTTTATTGGATGAATAATAAAACGACTTATTATCCCGGGTCCATCCATAAAAAGAAGCTTTTTCTTTTTCGCCAGGGGTGAGATCCTTAGTGCTTCCGTCGGTTTTCAAAAGAATCAGGTGGTCGTTCTCATTTCCACCTTTATCAGAGCTATAAATAATGTTAAGAGTGCCAGGTACGTAATCATTTGCAAAAACAGATTCGCTGGCTGAACTCGTCAGAGGCTTTTTTGAACCACTGGCAATATCAATCTCGTACGCGTTATAGATACCGGTTTCATTGGAGCTAATCAGCAACTTTGCTTCATCAGTTGAAAAAGCACCACCGCCAGCGTTTGTGCTTTTATAAAACTGTTCGATCGTGTATTGCTTAACATCCCTGGGCGGGGTTTCGGTCTTTGCTGCATCATTATTGCAGCTGGTTAAAAAACCGATTAAGGTCAGGAGAGAGAGAATTTTGTACATTAATGTTGTTTTTAGGAGGGTTTGAAGGTAGGGGGAGAATATTGAAAATCGAATATAAAATATAGACGACAGAATTCAGCAGACAGGAGTCAGAATCTCAATGATGGCGCTGTTTTCATTCTGTATTCTATATTCTTACCTCAGCCCCAATCTGCCAAGAAAACTTCATTTTACATTTTTCATTTCCCCTGTGCTCCCTTACCTTTGCGGCCAAATTATTTACCTGCTGTAGCAATTGCGCACGCGGGAATCCCTCTCTTAATTATTCATTATGGCTAACGTCGGAAAGATCAAACAGATCATTGGTGCGGTGGTAGATGTGCAGTTTGAAGGAACACTTCCTGAAATTTACAATGCATTGGAACTCAAACGTCCAAACGGTGATTTGCTGATTCTTGAAACACAACAGCACCTTGGTGAAGACAGCGTTCGAACCATCGCAATGGATGGTACCGAAGGGCTCGTAAGAGGATTACAGGTAATAGATACCGGCAAACCAATTGCCATGCCTACCGGCGAAGCTATTAAAGGTCGCCTCTTCAATGTAACCGGAGACGCAATTGACGGGTTACCGCAGGTTTCAAAAGAAAATGGTCGTGCAATCCACGCCAAACCACCAGCATTCGAACATTTAAGTACAGCTTCTGAAATATTATTTACCGGTATCAAAGTAATTGACCTGATCGAGCCATATGCAAAAGGTGGTAAGATCGGTTTGTTTGGCGGTGCAGGTGTTGGTAAAACTGTATTGATCCAGGAGTTGATCAATAACATCGCGAAAGCATATTCTGGTCTCTCTGTATTTGCCGGTGTGGGAGAGCGCACGCGTGAAGGAAATGACCTGATGCGTGAGATGATCGAAGCAGGTATCATGAAATACGGCGATGCTTTCAAGCACAGCATGGAAAACGGTGGTTGGGATCTTTCAAAAGTTGACATGAATGAACTTGCTGAATCAAAAGCAACATTTGTTTTCGGTCAGATGAATGAACCTCCCGGAGCAAGAGCACGTGTGGCATTGAGCGGGTTGACAATTGCTGAATACTACCGTGACGGCGATGGCCAGGGTAAGGGTAAAGACATTCTTTTCTTCGTTGACAATATCTTCCGTTTCACACAGGCTGGTTCCGAAGTGTCGGCGCTTTTAGGACGTATGCCTTCAGCGGTTGGTTATCAGCCGACACTTGCAACTGAAATGGGTTTGATGCAAGAGCGCATTACTTCTACAAAAAATGGCTCGATCACATCAGTTCAGGCGGTTTATGTACCTGCGGATGATTTGACCGATCCGGCTCCTGCGACAACCTTCGCACACCTTGATGCAACTACGGTTCTTAGCCGTAAAATTGCTGACCTTGGTATCTACCCAGCGGTTGATCCTTTGGATTCTACTTCAAGGATACTTACTCCACAAGTTGTTGGTGATGCGCACTATAATTGTGCAAACAAGGTTAAATTGATTTTGCAACGCTACAAAGAATTGCAGGATATCATCGCAATCCTTGGTCTGGATGAATTGAGCGACGAAGATAAAATGACCGTTCAACGTGCACGTAAAGTGCAGCGTTTCCTTTCACAGCCTTTCCACGTTGCAGAAGCGTTTACAGGATTGAAAGGTGTTCTTGTGCCGATCGAAGAAACAATCCGCGGCTTCAATATGATCATGGATGGTGAAGTGGATGATTACCCGGAAGCAGCGTTCAACCTTGTTGGTAGCATTGATGACGCTATTGAAAAAGGTAAGAAACTCATGTCTCAGGCGCACGGATAATAACCCGGGCGAACAGCAATAATCAATACAATGAATTTAGAAATATTAACTCCAGAAAGAAAAGTGTTCAGCGATGATGTCTACGGCGTTCAGTTGCCGGGCATCACCGGGTTATTTGAAGTTCTGGAAAAGCACGCACCGCTTGTAAGCGCATTGAAAGCGGGCCGGATCAAAATTTTAAAAGACAAGAACAACCATCTTACGCATTTCGATATCCAAAGTGGGTTCGTGGAAGTTTTAAATAACAAAGTGACCGTTTTAGTTGAAGGCGCTATCAGCCTGGAAAAATAATTAGTTCTGATTGAGAGACCGGTTTAAGAGAGGTACCTGTGAAGAGTAGATTGGATTCAATATCGACGGTCCATGATCCGCGAAAAATTTGTTAGTTTGGAGCCCTGGCAATCGCCGGGGCTTACTTTTCTCCACCCGGTTACGTCGTTACCGAATGAAGAATTTCCCTTTTTCCAAAATACTGTTCACGCAGCCATTGATTCATCGCATTGCGATATCAATCTATTTCTTTTGTTGTGGATGCACATTTGCAACATGGGCTGCGCGCATCCCTGCGATCAAAGATCAATTTCATTTGAATGAAGCAGAACTTGGTGCCGTACTATTCATGTTGCCACTTGGTTCTTTAGTGGCTTTGCCAATTGCCGGTTGGGCAGTCGCAAGTTTTGGGAGCCGCTATATCACATTTATTTCAGCGATCATGTATCTCGTTTTTCTAATGCTGATTGGCTACAGCAATAGCGTGTTTATGCTATCCGCTGTTCTTTTTTGTTTTGGATTCGCCGGTGATATCCTGAATATCGCAATGAATACGCAGGCATTGCTTGTACAGGAAGAAATGTATGCCAAACCCTTGATGTCATCCTTTCACGGAATGTGGAGCCTCGGTGCAATGACAGGAGCACTAATGGGAGGTATATTGATGACAGCCGGTTTAAGCACGATTGCGCATTTCTGGTGGGCATCGGGATTTATCTTTTTGCTTTTGATTCTTTTCTTTTTTCAACTCATAAAAAAATTTGTACCAAGATCCGCGTCTGCGAAAGTTTTTGCCTGGCCAGATCGCGCACTTTGGTTGCTGGGTGCTATTTGTTTTTGTTGCGCTTTTTGCGAAGGCGCAATGGCAGACTGGAGTTCGCTTTATTTTAAGCAGGTAATTAACGATCTCAATAAAGTCAGTACAACGGGCTATACTGCGTTTGCATTCATGATGGCTTTTGGAAGACTGATAGGAGATCGACTTACATCCAGGATGGGATACAAAGGAATTTTAATGTTGGATAGTGCACTGATTTGTGTCGGCTTATTAATAGCTATACTCATTCAAACGCCAGTAATGGTGATTATTGGTTTTGGGTTGATTGGTTTCGGCGTCGCAACCATCATACCAATCGTGTATTCATTGTCTGGTCGAACAAAAACGATGGCAACCAGTACCGCACTTGCGACGGTTAGCACAGTAGGGTTCACCGGTTTTTTGGTCGGCCCGCCGGTAATTGGTTTTATAGCTCACGAGGTGGGATTGCGCTGGGCGTTATTGATTATCCTTTTTTTAGGGTTGATAATTTTTGGACTTGGAAGAAAAGTGAAAGGTGATTGATGATGAACCCACATGATTAATTAAGTGTTGGATCAATTGGGTAGTTCACTAACTGCTCATAATCCCCGCCGAGGAGTTTGAGCGATTCTTTCCAGATTTCTTCGGGATCGCGGTGAAAAACAATTTTGCGGTTAGCCTGAACAGTTAGCCATGATTTCTGGGTGAGTTCTTCACTGAGTTGACCATCGCTCCACCCGCTGTAGCCAATAAAGAAACGAATGCCTGCGCTATCGATATTGCCTTCCTGAAGTAAGTTAATGGCCACTTCAAAGTCGCCTCCCCAATAAATTCCTTTTTGAACTTCATGCCCGCCCGGTATTTCGTCCGGGTATTGATGTAGAAAATGAATGGTATCCATCTGAACGGGCCCACCATAAAAAACCGGGAGTTTCAATTCATCCATTCCATTCATAAGTTCGTTCAGTGTATGCTCGTAATGTCGATTGATGACAAAGCCAAAGCTTCCTTCTGTTTGATGGTCGCAAAGGAGCACGACTGTACGCATGAAATTGGGATCTTTCAAAAAGGGTTCTGCAATAAGCAATATACCAGCTGCAGGTTCAATCATGTTTCTAAATTAAGGGATAAATCAATACGGCAAAACAAGGTCGTGAGGAAGTTTTTGAACCGCTGGATGCGGAGTGGCTTAGGTAAATCTAAGTTAAAGTGAAATCAGGTAAATTAGCATAAAATGAGGTTAGAAACTCAATCGTTATTTTTGCCAGTTACCAGCCAGCTGTGAGTGAAGATTTGATTAAGGGAATAAGTAAAAAGGCACAGCATGGCGCATATAAAATATTTTTTACCGTTGAAAAAACTTTTCCCTGTAATTATTTCTCTCATCACTTTATCCCTCATCGGGAGCATTTATATTCAATACAAGTGGCTGCAAATAATGCTGGAAGACAGGCAAGAAGAGTTTTCATGGAAGGTTGTTAATGGAACCATTGAGGTAAGTGAGCATCTTGCCCAGCAAAAAGGAACGCTACCTTCATTAAAATCATATCGCACAAAACCTGGCTTTAGTTTCCCATCCGAACAACTGCAAAGCGAACTAATGAAACCGAGCGGTGTTGCGCAAAAGTTTACGGAATATGAAGTCGCAGAAAAAATACGCCAGGCATTCAACAACCAGGGTTTGCCAAAACTACATTTCGAGTTTGCAATCATCAATTCCAGCTTGTTGACCTATGAAATGAAAACGAGGAGCTATGAACAAATGCTTGCCGAAAACAAGGTCGATTCAACAAAAAACGTTACCACGTATTACGCCATTCAACCTCAAAGCGGAACTGATTGGGAAAACCTGGCTCCGGAAGAAGATATTAGTGTGATCGTTCCAAATATTCAGCGTGTTGTTTTAAAGCAAATGAAGTGGATGATCATTGGTGCGATCTTTTTTACACTTTTAATCATTGCTGCATTTTATGTTACCGTGTATGCACTCATTCGTCAAAAGAAGTTAAGTGCGATCAAAAATGATTTCATCAATAACATGACGCATGAATTTAAAACACCCCTTGCAACAATCTCATTAGCGGTAGACGCTTTGAAAAATGAAAAAGTTAGAAATGATCTCGTGAAAATGGATTATTTCAGTGGAATCATCAAGGAAGAGAATAAGCGAATGAACAAGCATGTTGAAACAATTTTGCAGGCTGCTGTCTCCGATCGCGAAAATGTTCAATTAACAAAGCGACCAATTCATGTTCATGCATTAATGCAGGAAATAATCGATAATCATGAACTGCAGATAGGAGAAAAGAAAGGCCTGGTTGAGGTTCGTTTCACTGCTAAAAGTGATACCGTCGAAGCAGACCCGGTGCATTTCCGAAACCTATTATCCAATCTTGTCGACAACGCGATAAAGTATTCTAACGAAAACCTGCTGTTGAAAGTCTCAACGCAGAGCACGAACAAAACATTTACAATTCGGGTGGAAGACAATGGTATTGGAATGAGTAAGGAAACTGTGAAGCGGATTTTCGAAAAGTTTTATCGTGCGCATACAGGCAACCTCCATAATGTGAAAGGCTTTGGACTTGGCTTAAGCTATGTTAAGGCAATGGTTGACGCGCATGGGGGCAAAATAAAAGTTGAAAGTACGCTCGGCAAAGGTTCGTTGTTCAATGTTGAGTTTCCACTGATGAAATCGCATCTCAATGGCGTAAAAACAGACAGCCATCTCCATAGCTGAGAAACCTGAAATTGTTGTTCAACGCGTGGTCATAAACCTTTCGCCAATCCTCACCAATAAATGCAGCGACAAGCAGCAATAGTGTCGACTGCGGCTGATGAAAATTCGTTACTAATCCCGTTACAATCTTGAAATTATAACCAGGAACAATTAACAACCGGGTTGTTGTAACGAGTTTAGTCAAATCATTTCTTTCCATCCAATTTATTAATGATTGGAGTGCGGCATCCGGGGATGAATCATTGGCGAGTTCATAAGCGTCCCATTGTTCCAACCTGAGTTGGTCTGGTATGAGCCCAATGTTATTTATCGTTTTCACTCCAAGCCAATACAGCGATTCAAGTGTGCGAAGAGAAGTAGTGCCTACAGCAACTATATCGCTGTTAAGTTTCTCAATAATATTTTTTACAGAGTTCAATGTAACGTCGATAAACTCAGCGTGCATTTCATGCTCGAGCATTCGATCTGCTTTCACTGGTTTAAAAGTTCCAGCGCCAACATGCAACGTCAAAAATGCTGTTGTGATGTTCCGGGCGCGAAGGCGATCAAAGATTTCTTTCGTAAAGTGTAGGCCGGCAGTAGGAGCAGCAACAGAACCGTCCGCATTCGCATAGGTTGTCTGGTATCGTTCTGCATCGACAGCTTCTGCTGACCGTTTTATATAAGGTGGCAAGGGGATGTTCCCTGCCAGGTGTAAGACTTCCGCGAACGTTAGTTCCGTAGCTGACCAGCTAAGCTCAATTGTAAATCGGTCATCTTTTTTATCAATGAAACGCGCAGTTAATACGAAAGTATGATTGTTGGTATCTATGGTTTGTTGAAGGAGTTGACCACTTTTCCATTTGGATGCACCACCGATTAGGCACATCCACATTACAGAACTTCGTTCTGTCATTGCCGTTGTAATATCCTTGTATTGCGCGTGTGGCTCGAGGCAAAATATTTCAATCATTCCACCGCTTGGCTTTTGAAAAAGAAGCCTGGCCTCGACAACCCTCGTATCGTTCAGTACCAGCAATGAGCTTGCAGGCAAATAGTTGTCGATGTTCCGATAGATGTCTTCGGTGATTTGTTGATTTCGATAAACAAGCAGTTTGGATGAATCTCGTTCCGCAACGGGATGATGAGCAATTCTGGAAGGATCTAACGTATAAGTAAAGTCGAAGATGGAGATATCTTTTGCGAACATAGTCGGAGGCAAGTTAAGGCATGAAAGGGAATGTTGGTTTAGAATGTTGAATGTAGAATATCGAATGTAGAATGGGGAATGTGATTGTGCCGTTCGAGCGACCACGGACGTTGATTTTTGGACTGTAAGGGTTGCCAATTGATGACTGAACAGGCGACGCTAACTTCTTTGACTTTCCAGGAGGATAGTTCAAGTGATTTGGTCCGGAAATCCACTATCCACAGCATCTGCACACCTATTCACATCATATCCACAGCGTTTTTCGTGAAATGGTGAAGGCGCACGCTCAAAGCCAGACTCACACTAACTATCGGGCAAATAAAGAGTTGTGGAAAAAATAAACTTTCCTGATTTTGGAGAATCAGTGGGAATTTGTGTTATTTTGTGTGAATTAGTGATTGAATTGACAAAAATTCTTGCAAATGATTGGTTTTCTGGGCGAATACGAAGCCACCTTGGACTCCAAGGGACGCTTTCTTCTGCCAGCCGGCTTTAAAAAGCAGCTGCCAGATGAATCCGCCAACCAATTTGTTTTCAGCAGGGGTTTTGAAAAATGCCTCACCCTGTACCCGATCAAAAACTGGGAACCGATATTTTCAGAATTGAGCAAGCTGAATGATTTTGATCCTAAAGTACGGGAATTCAGAAGATATTTTTTGAATGGGGCAACAGTGGTTGAGTTGGACAGTGCAGGGCGGTTGCTCGTTCCGCCAAACCTGAAAGAGCACGCATCGTTTGAAAAAGACATCGTGCTTCTGGCCGCAGTTAACAAGATTGAGATATGGGATAAAAATAAGTACCAACAGTTCTTTGAATCTTTTTCACCGGAATCTTTTAGCCAATTGGCGCAACAGGTAATGACCGGTAGTAACAATGCTCAATCATAAAATATGTCTGAGCCTGTCTACCACGTACCGGTATTGTTGCAGGAAGTTTTAGATGGGTTGAATATTCGTCCCGATGGTGTGTATGTGGATTGCACATTTGGAGGCGGCGGACATTCAGCTGAAATTTTGAAACGTTTGGATAAGAGCGGTCGTTTAATTGTTTTTGACCAGGACGCAGATGCGATTGCAAATGTTCCCGAAGATGAACGTGTAACATTCGTTGCGCATAATTTCCGGCACATTCAACGTTTTCTCCGTTTGCATAAAGTTGTCGCAGTTGATGGCCTTCTTGCTGACCTCGGTGTTAGCAGTCATCAGTTCGATGCAGCAGATCGTGGTTTTTCAACACGATTTGAGGGAGACCTCGATATGCGAATGGATAAACGCCAGGAGTCAACAGCGTACTCGGTTGTGTCAACCTTCACTGAACAACAGCTTCATAAACTGTTCGAACAGTATGGTGAGGTCACCAATTCTAAAACACTCGCGCGAACTATCGTTCAATTGAGAACCAGCGTTTCAATGAAAACGATTTCCAATTTCAAACAGGCTTTGCATTCCGTCGTGAAAGGGAATCCCAACAGGTACTTTGCCCAGGTTTTTCAAGCACTGCGCATTGAAGTAAATGATGAATTAGGAGCATTAAAAGAGTTATTAACTCAAACACCTCTCGTCCTGAAACCGGGTGGCCGCGCCGCATTCATCACATTTCACTCGCTGGAAGACAGATTGGTAAAAAATTTTTTGAAGAAGGGAAATTTCGAAGATGAGCAGACAGACAACCCCTTTCAACAAACCACTACATCCCCGCCGTTTACAGTCATCACAAAGAAGCCAATCGTTCCAACAGAAAAGGAAATCAACGCAAACCCCCGAAGCCGCAGCGCAAAGCTGCGAATCGCAGAGAAATTATAAGTCTTTGTACGTAGGTCGAATGTCCTGTTGACTAACCATTTTGTACGACCGAAAATACCGGTGATTGTACGATGAGTAATTGTACAGTTGCCATAAACATACCATGCAGGAAGAAAACGAAAATATAATAAAGAAAGAAATCAGGCGATCCTGGCGCGGAAGGTTCAATCACCGCTGGATCGTTCGCAATGTTCCTTATTTCTTGTTCCTTTCATTTCTTGCTGTTGTATATATATATAATGGACATAATGCGGATAAGACGATTCGCAATATCAATAAAGTGAGTAATGAGTTGAAAGAATTGCAATTCGAATACAAAACACTCAAAAGTGAGGTGATGTTTCGAAGCAAACAGAGTGAGCTTGCAAAGGCAGTTGCTCCTTTCGGCTTGAAAGAATTGACATCACCTCCAATCGTATTAATTGATTCAGTAACGAATAAATAACGCCGGCAGGCATGGAAGTTAAAAAGGACATATTGTGGCGCGTTTACCTGAGTTTCCTCGGGATCGTCATCTTCGCTGCAGTGATCCTTGGCCGCGCGGTCTATATACAACAGGCAGAAGGTGCCGAATGGCGTCAACTCGCAATGACCCAACAACAACGTGTTGTGCCAATTGATGCCGAACGCGGTACCATCTACAGTGAGGACGGCAATATGCTCAGCACTTCAATCCCTTATTTCGATATCTATATAGATTTTGCGGCGGATGGTCTTCGCGCTAAAAACGGTAAGGTGTTCAAAGAAAATGTTGACTCACTTTCACGTCGCCTTGCAGGCTTCTACAAGGATCGTTCTTCAAAAGAATATAAAAAACAATTACAACAAGGCTTCGCCAAAAAAAATAGATACTTTCTTTTAAAGAAAAATATTCCATTCCAGGAGTATAAAGTGTTGCGAACTTTTCCTTTGCTCAAACTTGATCCGAACAGAGGTGGGTTTATCGCCGAAGTAAAAAGCAAACGACTGACACCATTCGGTCTCCTCGCGAATCGTACAATTGGATTGTCACGCGAGTACCTCGATGAAAAAGGTAAGATCCGCACAATGAATGTCGGCCTGGAATATACATACGACAGCGTATTGAAAGGAGAGCGTGGCGAAAGAGTGGTTCGTAAAATCTCTCCGGGTGTTTTTGTTCCCATCGAAGGATCTGAAGTTGATCCCGAGAACGGAAAGGATATTGTTACAACGCTCGACGTCAACATCCAGGACATCGCAGAGAACGCTCTCTATAAAACAATGCTCGAGAACGATTGCGAATATGGAACAGCGATCATCATGGAGGTTAAGACCGGGAAGATAAAGGCAATGGCGAATCTTGGTAAAAAAAGTGATGGTAGCTATTGGGAAGATTTAAACTATTCGATTCGTGCATCAGAGCCAGGATCCACTTTCAAGCTTGCTACAATGCTGGCGCTGCTGGAAGACGAACACGTAACATTAGACAGCAAAGTAAATCTTGAGGGTGGAAAGTGGAAAGTCAATGGCCGCGTGGTTTATGATAGCGAATCTCATGGTAATGGCGATTTCACGTTGAAACATGCGTTTGAAGTTAGTTCCAATGTTGCAATGGCTAAGATGGCTGTGGCATATTACTCGAAGGACCCGATGCAGTTTGTTAACCACCTTCGTAAACTAAAGCTTGATCAATTCAGTGGTATTGATTTGAAAGGTGAAACGCACCCGGTTGTAAAAACGCCAAAATCAAAAACCTGGAGCGCCACATCATTACCGTGGATGAGTTTCGGGTACGAAGTACTTGTTAGCCCTTTGCAAACTTTAATGCTTTACAATGCTGTTGCGAATGATGGTCGTATGATGCGGCCATACCTAGTTAACGAAGTTCAGAAAGCCGGAATTGCAATAAACTCATTCGATCCTGAAACATTGGACGAAAGTATCGCTTCATCAAAAACGATCAGGCTTTTACAGGAATGTCTCAATGGCGTATGCCAGGAGGAAGATGGAACTGGATATACACTGTTCAAAGGCGCGCCTTATAAAGTTGCCGGTAAAACCGGAACGGCGTTGATGGCAAATGGTAACCGTGGTTATGCCGATCACATCTATCAGTCATCATTCGCGGGTTATTTCCCTGCTGATGAACCGAAGTATAGTTGCATCGTGGTGATTCGTAACAAACCCTTTGCTAAAAAATATTATGGTGCTGCGATCGCCGGCCCGGTGTTCAAAGAAATTGCCGACAAACTGTTTGCACTGGAAACAGATAAAAATATTTTATCTGCGGGTACGATAACAAAAAAAGATAGTTCCACTTACCTGTTTGCCGGAAATATTGCGGACATGCGTCGGGTCCTTGAAGTAGTTGATTGGAAATTTTTCGATTCGTCTTCAAAGAAGGAATGGGGTAGAATGTATGGGATGAATGGCCAATCAGTTTTAAGAGGCCAGGAAACGGGTGAGAAAAGAATGCCGGATGTAAGAGGTATGGGATTGAAAGATGCACTTTTTCTTTTGGAAAATATGAATGTAAGGGTTGCCGCGAAAGGACGAGGTAAAGTAAAGCAACAAAGTATTGAACCGGGGATGCTGTTTAATACAAATCGAGAAGTAACAATTGAGTTAAACTAATATTCGAATGGCTCTTTTGCAGGACATACTATATAAAGCAGGAATCAGGTCGGTCACCGGACGGACTGACATCACTGTCAAAGATGTCCAGATAGACTCCAGGAGAGTTGGACCAGGATCTGTTTTCGTTGCGATACGTGGTGGAAAACAAGATGGTCATCAGTTCATTGAAACGACGGTTAATAGTGGTGCAGTTGCGATTGTTGCAGAAGAGCTTCCGCCAGTATTAAAAGAAGGAATTACCTATATACAGGTTGAGAACAGTAGTAGCGCTGCTGGTTTTATTGCGCATAATTTTTACGGGCAGTCGTCTGAAAAATTAAAGCTGATTGGTGTCACCGGTACCAACGGTAAAACAACAATCGCCACTCTTCTTTACAAATTGTTTACAGCGTTAGGTTATCAATGCGGATTGATCAGTACGGTGCAAAATCATATAGGAGATAGAGTAATTGAAGCAACGCATACTACACCCGACCAGGTTAACATAAACGCTTTATTAAAAGAGATGGTTGATGCTGGTTGCACGCACGTGTTTATGGAAAGTAGCTCACATGCCATTCATCAGCATCGAATTGCAGGATTGAAATTCGCCGGCGGGATATTTAGCAATATCACGCACGATCACCTGGATTATCATAGCACGTTTGATGAATATATCAAGGTCAAAAAATCATTTTTTGATTCGCTGTCTGCAAATGCTTTTGCTATTTCTAATGCAGATGATAAACGTGGGATTGTGATGCTGCAAAATTCACTTGCTCATCGCTACCTCTATAGTTTGCGAACAATGGCAGAATTCAAGGGTAAAATTCTTGAAAACAGCCTTGCCGGATTAGTGATGACAGTGAATGATCAGGAAGTGCATTTCAGGTTAATTGGAGAGTTCAATGCATATAACCTTCTTGCGGTATATGGAGCAGCAATTTGCCTGGGTGAAGATAAACAGGAGGTGTTACGGCTATTAAGTGTATTGACAGGTGCTGAAGGCAGATTTGAATACATCATTTCTCCAGCAGACCGTGTAATTGGAATCGTTGACTATGCACACACACCAGACGCCCTGTTAAATGTACTGGCGACTATCAAAAATCTTAGAAAAGGTCATGAAGATGTAATTACAGTGATTGGTTGTGGTGGAGATCGTGACAAAACGAAACGACCACTGATGGCTGAGGTGGCCGCTGAGAACAGCAACCGTGTGATACTAACGTCCGATAATCCACGAAGCGAGGACCCCGAAGCAATCCTCCGTGACATGGAAGTTGGATTGAATACAGCAGCAAAAAGGAAAACGATTTCTGTCAGCGACAGAAGAGAGGCGATCAAAACGGCGATCAGTTTAAGCAAACCCGAAGACATCGTCTTGATTGCAGGTAAAGGACATGAAAAGTACCAGGAAATTAAAGGTGTAAAACAGCCTTTTGATGATAAGAAGATTTTGATTGAAATGTTTGAACTATTAGGAAAGTAATCATTGAAAATATTTCACGGACGGTACGCACACGCCAGGAGAAAATAAAGAGAGAAAAG